>JBIOXP010000021.1:0-15933 GCA_044869705.1 Binatia bacterium
CACGCCGGCAATTTCCACGGGATCTCCGACTTTGAGGCCCGCGACCGATGGGAAATCCGCGGTCACAGTATAGCCGGACGCGCCAAAAATTTCGAGCTTTCCGAGCTTGATGGCGAGATAACCGAGACAGGCGAGTCCTACCACGACGAACAAACCAACCACCATTTCGCTGCGCGTATGATTCACGAATCGCACTCCTAAAGGACGCTGATCGGTCCCTGGGTTTCGCCCTGCAAAAATTGTTTGACCATAGGATTTGTCGAGGCGGTGAATTCCGCCGTTGTGCCGGCTTCGATAATGACGCCATTGGCGAGCATGGCAACCCGGTCGGAAAACTTAAACACCTCGGGAATGTCATGGCTGACAATCACGCCGGTAAACCTAAACCGATCGTGCATGCGTCGAATCAGTTCATGGATGCTCTTTCCAAGCAGCGGGTCCAAACCCGTGGTCGGTTCGTCGAACAGCATGATTTCCGGTTGGGTCACGAGAGCGCGCGCCAGTCCGGCGCGTTTTTTCATGCCGCCGCTTACTTCGGCAGGAAACTTGTAGCCCATCCCGGCGAGACCCACCTGAGCGAGGCTGTCGTTGACTTTTTGTTCAATATCCTTTTCCTCGAGTTTGGTTTTCTCGCGTAAGGGAAATGCGACGTTATCGTAGATGGTCATCGAATCGAGCAGAGCGGCGTTTTGAAAGAGCATGCCGAATTTTTGCCGGACTTCGTTCAACGCGCTTTGGCCTAGCTTGGTAATATCGCGGCCGTCGACCAGAACGCTGCCGCGATCGGGAAGCAGCAGCGCATTCAGGTGTTTCAGTAGAACGGTCTTCCCAGATCCGCTGCCGCCGATAATCGTCGTGATCTTTGCGGTTTCAAATTCAAGATTGATACCCCGGAGGACCTCTTGACCGCCAAAGGTTTTGTGCAGGTCCACGACGCGGATCATGATTACAACATGACCGACGTCATAACGTAATTCCAAACTAGGATCATGACGAAGCACAGGACGACGGATTCGGTGGTCGCCTGGCCGACACCGGTGGCCATGGGCGGCGCGTGAAAACCTTTGTAACAGCAGATCCAGGTGATGATCAGGCCAAAACTCACGGATTTCAAAAAGCCGCTGAAAACATCTTTGAACACGACGCTCAGTTCCATTCCCGCGAAATAGCTTCCTGAGCTAACGCCGAGTAGCTCCACGCCGACCAAGTAAGCACCATAAATCGCCACCACGTCGAAAATTGCCGTCAACAGGGGCATGGAAATCAAGCCGGCGACGATTCGCGGCGATATCAGATACTGGATCGGATTGATGGCCATCGAATAGAGCGCGTCAATTTGCTCCGTGACTTTCATGCTGGCAATTTCCGCTGCCATCGCGGAGCCGGTTCTGCCGGTGACCATAAAGGCGGAAAGCACGGGGCCGAGCTCGCGTAGAATCCCGAGCGCAACTGCCGAACCGAGAAAGTTCTCGGCGTTGAATTTTCTCAAGCTGTAGTAGCCTTGCAGGCCCATGACCATGCCGGTAAAAACTCCCGAAAGAATAACCACCGAGAGCGATTCTACGCCGATCGTGCGTAGATGATGAACGATCAGACGTAATCGCGGCGGCGGCCGGAAGGTCCAGGCGAATGCCGAGAGCAGAAACAAAAAAACTCGTCCCATTCCGGCCGTGCTCTGGATCGCATAACGGCCGGTCTGGCCGACTAGAGAAAGCATAATTGCGCGAAAGTTTTAGTGCTATTAGACTCAGGCTATTACAGAATAGTTTGCGGGTTTTCAAGAATCATAAATCAATAATTGCGATTCACTGGGCAATTGCGGCCGTGCTGCGTGCCGGCTGCCGCTCACCGCGAGAATCATGATTCGATCCGACGACGAGAGCTTCGATGCTTTTTTTGACGGCAGGGTGACGCTCTATCAAAGCCGCGCAGGTTATCGCTTTTCACTCGATGCTTTGCTGTTGGCGCATTTTGTCACCGTGAAAACCGGCGCGCGAATCGTTGATCTGGGAACCGGCAACGGCGTTATTCCGTTGGCGCTCGCGAGACTCCACCCTTCCATCGAAGTCACCGGGATCGAGTTGCAGCCTAGTATGGTCGAGCGCGCGCGCCGCAATATTGTCCAGAACGAGCTGCAAAGCCGTATCAAAATTGCTCACGGCGATGTGCGAAGCCCCAATCAGATCGCCGGCGCCGGAGTTTTTGACGCCGCAATCTGCAATCCGCCCTATCGGAAATCCACCAGCGGACGCTTGAGCGAGAACCGGGAACGGCAGATGGCGCGTCATGAAATTGCCGGCGGACTGGCCGAGTTTCTTGGCGCCGGATCGTTCCTGTTGCGAGCCCACGGTCGGATAGCGCTGGTCTATAACGCCGTGCGCAGCGTGGATCTGTTAAGCGCGATGCGTCATGCGGGTCTCGAGCCCAAGCGCTTGCGGTTCGTGCATTCCTTTGCCGGCGCGAAAGCTTCACTGGTTCTGGTCGAAGCGATCAAAGGCGGCCGCAGCGGGCTCGAGGTGTTGCCGCCCCTGATCGTCTATCGACGCGACAAAACCTACAGCGCTGAAGTCGCATCGATGATCGCCGGGGCGCCGCGTCTCGGCGATGGTTCCGAATAAAAGTTACCGAACGTCATGCCTTGGTCCGGCGACGAGCGAAGCTTTTGACGAGCTTTTGAAATGCCGCGCGGATTTCGGGATCGCCGATCGAGTTAAGGAACTCTGCATCGATCGGGACGGCTTGAGCTTCGGCGGCTTCAGTTCGTCTCTCCACTGAAGGAGCCGGCGTGACATCGATGTTCCCAACCATGAAAAAAATGTTCTTGACGACGTCGCCGGGGAGCCGATGATTGAGCTTCTCGGCAATCATCTCTTTCATGAACTGAAGCTCTTGCATCCACACCGGACTCGATACTTTGACGAACAGTGTGCCGTGGCGAATTTTTTCCGGCTGCGCATTGCGCGCGATCGCCTCGCCGACGACATCGCGCCAGATCGGCCAAACACCGTATTCATCGAGCCGCCGCGAGAGATCAAGCCGGCTGAGCGATTTCTCCAAGACCTCGCCAATGGCGTCGATTGACGGCGGTTTTTTCGTTCCGGATGACACGACGCGACATTAGCAGATGTAAATCGTCGAAACCAGCCGCAAATTGATTGGCCGCAAACGCTGAACTCGGCGAAAAATCACGACAAAAAAGCAATCAGAAAAATTTACTAGCGAGGACAAAAATTTATATTGACAAACTTGGTGTTTGTTTCTAAAAGTACAAAATGTAGTGTCCGTCTGATTTCAATCACACAATATATTGCGCGAAGGGAGAAGGGAAATGGCTATTGGCACGTCGCAAGCGGCCGAGGTGGAGGTCCCCAAAAGTAACGCCGGAGCAAAAGCCGGTCTTAAAATATCTCGGTATTTTACCCGTTCCGGGACTCACCCCTATGACGAGATCGAGTGGGAGCTCCGAAACGCGTCGATCACCAATGAAAAGGGCAAGGTGGTTTTCGAACAGACCAACGTCGAAATCCCCAAATCGTGGTCGCTCATGGCGACCCAAGTGGTGGTCTCCAAGTATTTTCGCGGCCCTCTCGGCACGCCCCAACGGGAGCATAGTGTCCGCCAGATGATCAGCCGAGTGGTGGATACCATTACCGGGTGGGGACGCAAGGATGGCTATTTCGCGAGCGGGGAGGACGCCCAGGCCTTCGCTGAGGAGCTGACGCACATCTTGTTGCACCAAAAAGCCTGCTTTAACAGCCCCGTATGGTTCAATTGCGGGATCGAGGAGAAGCCGCAGTGCTCGGCTTGTTTTATCCTCGCGGTGGAAGACACCATGGATTCCATTCTCGATTGGTATCGGAAAGAAGGAGTCATCTTCAAAGGCGGCTCCGGTTCCGGCGTCAATCTTTCAAAGATCCGCTCATCGAAGGAACAGCTTGCCGGGGGCGGCACGGCGTCGGGGCCGGTTTCTTTCATGAAGGCCGCGGATGCTTCGGCGGGTGTCATCAAGTCGGGCGGCAAGACGCGGCGCGCCGCGAAGATGGTCGTGCTGAACGTCGATCATCCTGACATCGAGGAATTTATCAAGTGCAAGGTGGAGGAGGAAAAGAAGGCGTGGGCGCTGATCGAGGCCGGCTACGATTCGAGCCTCGATGGGCCGGCGTACGGCAGCGTATTTTTTCAGAACGCGAACAATTCAGTGCGCGTCACCGATGAGTTCATGCACGCGGTGCAGGAAGATCGAGAGTGGCAAACGAAGTATGTGAAGAACGACCAGCCCTGCGACACGTACAAAGCACGCGATCTCTTCCGCATGATCGCCGAGAGCACGTATTTCTGCGGCGATCCCGGCATGCAGTACGACACGACGATCAACGATTGGCACACCTGCTCGAACACAGCGCGAATCAACGCCTCCAATCCGTGCTCGGAATACATGCATCTGGACAACTCGGCATGCAATCTGGCATCGCTGAATTTACTCAAGTACCTGCGCGAGGACGGCGCCTTCGATACCGAGGCTTTCCGCCGCGCCGTCGATATCGTGATCCTGGCGCAGGACATTTTGGTCGACAACTCGTCGTATCCGACCGCTGAGATCACCGCGAACGCTCATGCCTTCCGCGAACTCGGTCTCGGCTACGCGAATCTCGGCGCCTTGTTGATGTCGCTCGGTCTGCCGTACGATTCGGATGCCGGACGGGCTTACGCCGCCGCGGTCACCGCGTTGATGTCGGGCGAGGGTTATCTGCAATCGAGCCGAGTCGCAGCGGCGACCGGCACATTCGACGGCTACGCGCTCAATCGCCAGCCGATGCTGCGCGTGCTCAATAAACACCGCTCGCAGGCGTACAAGATCTCGACGTCGCACGTGCCACTCGATCTTCTGACCGCCGCCCGCGATGCCTGGGATCAAACCTGCGGCGAAGCGGAGAAGCACGGCGTTAAGAATTCTCAAATCTCGGTGCTGGCGCCGACCGGCACCATCGCCTTCATGATGGACTGCGATACCACCGGCGTCGAACCCGATATCGCTTTGATCAAATACAAGAAGCTGGTGGGCGGCGGCCTATTAAAGATCGTCAATCACACTGTGCCGCGGGCTCTCAAGCGTTTGGGCTACGATATCAAACAGATTCAGGACATTGTCGAATACGTCGAGGAACATGAGACGATCGAAGGGGCACCGCACCTGAACGACGACGACCTGCCGGTATTCGATTGCGCCTTCAAACCGGCAAACGGCATGCGCTCGATCCAGTATATGGGGCACGTGAAGATGATGGGAGCCGTGCAGCCGTTCATCTCGGGCGCGATTTCAAAAACCATCAACATGCCGACCGATGCCACCGTGGAAGAGATCATGCACGCCTATACGGAGTCGTGGCGTCTGGGATTGAAAGCTGTAGCGATCTATCGCGATGGCTCCAAGCGTACGCAGCCCCTGAACACCGCCAAGGATAGGGAGGAGAAAAAAACCGGCGCGGCAGAAACTAAGGAACCGCGGCCGTTCCGGCGCCGGCTATCGGACGAGCGGAACTCGATCACGCATAAGTTCGATATCGCCGGCCACGAAGGCTACATCACCGTCGGCAAATATGAAGATGGCCAGCCCGGCGAGATATTTATCCGGATGTCGAAGGAAGGCTCGACGATTTCCGGTTTGATGGACTCTTTCGCCACCGCGATCTCGATGGCACTGCAATACGGAGTGCCGCTGCAAGTGTTGGTCGATAAATTCAGCCATACCCGGTTCGAGCCGTCCGGTTTTACCAAGAATCCGGACATCCCGATGGCCAAATCGATCATGGATTATATCTTCCGCTGGCTCGCCAGTAAGTTTCTCGATGGCGCCGCGCAGCAGGATGCCGGCATCATTCAGCGCGAACCCGGCGAAGAACCGCAGCAGAAAAGAGCGCTGGCGATCGCTTCGGTCGCGCCTCGCGGCGGCGCGCCGGTGGCAACCATCAGCAGCGTGACCAGTCTCTACCAGCAAGACGCGCCGCCTTGCCCGGACTGCGGCGCGATCATGATTCGGAGCGGCGCCTGCTATAAATGCCTGAATTGCGGCGCCGTCAGCGGTTGTTCATAAGGTAAGGAAACGCCCGGTGTAACGGGCTGGTACAAGTTACCGGCCCGTTACGATTGAAAGAATCGTCTGATCGTCGGTTAGATTCGGCGATCGCGGTGAAATTTATCTTTGCTCCAGGCAGCTGCCGAAGAGCTTGCGTTGATCGCGAGCCCGGATGAAATTCTTAAACTCATGCTGCAACAAACCATTACTTTGATTCTCGCTGTCGCTGGAGTTCTTGCGGCTGCGGGCTGCTTATGGGCGTCGTGGAACGCGCACCGCTCGGCGCTGACCGCGCAAGAGGTGGCAAGGCATGCGGAAAAAATCGAGCGGCGCGGCCTCCTGCGGGAGTTAATGGTTACGGCTCACCGCGTGATTGCCGAATCGTCGCAGATGGCGTTGCTGGTCGAAGATTTAAAAGCCGAATACCGGGTGCTCGCATCGTTTTCCGGACAAACGGGCGGCTCGAGAGAGAGGCTGCTGATCCGACGGGCTGAATCGAAGCAAACGGAGCTTTCCTCGTTGCGTGAGGAAGCGCAAAACCTAGTCGAACGGCGAACGGAACTCTTCAATGCTTCGGAGGAGGAATTGACGCAGGCTCTGCTCAAATTCGACGGCTTTCTCGTGCAGGTCCTTAGAATCAAAGACACGGTTGAACGGGAGATCGCGGCGGTGGCGGGCGATAATCGGCTGCATCGCGGCCGTCACCTGAAGGCTCTGAGTGTTTCTACATAACCCGCCTACCCACGACTGCGGTCGCGCCGGCGCGATTATTTTTTCTCCAGATGAAGCACGCCTTTCTGCGTGTCGATGTCCATCCGGAAGTTGCTTAAAAAATTGAGCCCCAATAACCCGGCGACTTCGGGATCGGGCACTGCGTCGTGAACTGCGGCGGGGAGATTGCGGATTTCCATCCCGCCGACCGCAATGGATTCGAGACTCGTTACCGGCGCTTGAATCAGGCCATTGGCGGTTTGGAACGGGAGTGTCTTGGGATTGACACCCACGTCTATGGCGAGATCTCGCGCCAGAGCGTTGGAAATCAACGTATAGCTCGCCCCGGTATCGACAACGAACTTTGCCGAGCGCTTGTTGTTGAGGGTCGCCTGAATAATAACGACCTGGCCGTGTTTCTCCATCGGAATGGAAGCCCGTCGCTGCGGCTCCTTTACCTGCCGTACGGGAGGAGGCGGAGCTTCTTGCATCTGACTCCGGCCGGCGTTGCCGCGCTGAGCCGGCGGAACGTTGTGGAGATTGTCGGTGATGTGGAGGACGCCATTTTCATCGATCCAGCGAAAGTACTCGGCCGCGCCAAGCTGTGCGCCCGGATAGGCGAGGGAGGCAAGAATGACGAGCATGCGAAGGCGCTTCACGGCCGCAATCTAGCACGTTTGCAAAAGCCGAGGAACTCCGAACCCGCAAGAAAGATTTTCGGTTGGATTCGGATAAGGCCGTTAGGCTTTCCGTCTCAAAAACCTTTGAAGGTGTCGGTCGGGTGAGCTGAATCGAACAAAACTGCAGCCTCTGCTCATCCTTTACAACGCCGGATCGTTGTGTTAGTTGTGCTCTAAACAAAAGGAAGGAAAGAGACAGAGCGGAGAATATGGGAATTGCTGAACCGCAAAAGCAGCAGACAATTGAGCAGTTCAGAGTTCATCAGACGGACACCGGCTCTCCGGAAGTGCAGGTTGCGCTTCTAAGCCAGCGGATCGAGCATCTCACCGAACACTTCAAAGTTCATGTGAAAGATCACCATTCGCGCCGTGGACTTCTCAAGTTAGTAGGACAGAGGAGAAGACTGCTGGACTATCTTCGGAATTCGGATTTTGACAGATACCAAAAGCTTATTCAGCGGCTCGGAATACGCAAGTAGCGGTTCCGAGCAGGCTCGCCCTCCGTTTCCACACCTCCGTTCCACCCGTCTCCCCGGTATTGTTCTATGGTAAAGAAAGTTGAATTGGATTTTCATGGCAGACCTCTATCCATCGAGGTTGGCCGGTTGGCGAAGCAAGCGGACGGCGCAGCGCTAGTGCGCTACGGTGAAACGGTTGTGTTGGTGACGGCGGTTGCCGCGAAAGATCTGAAGCTCGATACGGATTTTTTCCCGCTCACGGTTGACTACCTGGAAAAAACCTTCGCCGCCGGCAAGATCCCCGGCGGCTTTTTTAAGCGCGAAGGCCGGCCGTCGGAAAAGGAAATTCTGACTTGCCGGCTCATCGATCGTTCCATTCGTCCGCTGTTTTCCGAAGGCTTGCGCTGCGAAACGCAAATCATCGCCACGGTTCTCTCTGCAGACAGGGAGAACGATCCGGACGTGGTGGCGATGCTGGGAACGTCCGTGGCTTTGCACGTCTCAGACATTCCTTTCAATGGGCCGCTGGCCGGGGTACGCATCGGCCGCGTCGCTGGCAAATGGGTGATGAACCCGACGCAAGCCCAGCTCGAGGAAAGCGATCTCGATATATTTCTCTCCGGCAGTCGCAATGCCATTGTGATGGTGGAAGGCGGGGCGCAGATCGTCCCTGAGGACGAGATCCTCGAAGCATTGTTCGCCGGTCATGAGGCCATTCAACCCCTGCTCCGAATTCAGGAGGAGATCCGTCAGGCGGTGGGCAAGCCCAAACGAGAAGTGCCGCTGGCCCACATCGATGACTCGATCTCGCGACGGATTGAAGAGTTGGCCCTCGCCAAGCTCAAACAGGCTCTCGAGATTCCCGAGAAGCTGGAACGTTACAGACGCATCGGCGAGGTCAAAAGCGAAGTCGTGCCGCAGGCGATGGCGGAGTTTCCGGAAAAACAGAAAGACATCAAAGGCGCCTTCGAAGAGCTCAAGCGCAACGTGTTTCGCGGTTTGGTGATACAAAAAGAACGGCGCATCGACGGACGCGGACTGAAGGATATTCGGCCGATTACCTGCGAGGTCGAGGTCCTGCCGCGCACCCATGGCTCCGCGCTGTTTACCCGCGGTGAAACCCAAGCCCTGGTCGTGACCACGCTGGGAACGACATCGGATGAGCAGCGCGTCGATGCGCTCATCGGGGAGCACTTCAAAAAATTCATGCTGCACTATAACTTCCCGCCGTTCAGCGTCGGCGAGGTCAAGTTTCTGCGCGGCCCGGGACGGCGTGAGATCGGCCACGGCAACCTTGCCGAGCGCGCGCTGGTGCCCGCGCTGCCAGGCGAAGACGGATTTCCGTACACGATCCGAATCGTTTCCGAGATCCTCGAGTCCAATGGTTCGACGTCGATGGCGACAGTTTGCGGCGGGTCGCTCTCGTTGATGGATGCCGGCGTGCCGGTCTCGGCGCCTGTTGCCGGTATCGCGATGGGGCTGATCAAAGAAGGCGAGCATGTGCGCGTGCTTTCCGATATTCTCGGCGACGAGGATCATTTGGGCGACATGGACTTCAAAGTCGCCGGCACGGCGAACGGTGTTACCTCGCTGCAGATGGACATCAAAATCAGCGGCGTTAATCGCGACATTATGCGCCAGGCGCTGCATCAGGCGAAGGAAGGGCGGTTGCACATTCTCGGCATCATGAACCAGACGTTACCCGCGGCACGCACCAATGTTTCCGGCCATGCACCGAGAATCATCACATTGAGAGTGAGACCGGAGAAGATTCGCGAGATTATCGGTCCGGGCGGCAAGGTGATCCGTGGCATTATTGAAGCGACCGGCGTAAAAATGGACGTGGAAGACGACGGCACCGTAACCATCGCTTCTGTCGACGAGGCGGCATCACAGAAGGCGATCGAGATGGTGCAACGTATTGCCGCAGAAGCCGAAGTCGGAAAAATTTATAAAGGCACGGTGCGAAAGATCGTGGAGTTCGGTGCTTTTGTCGAAATTCTTCCCGGTACGGATGGTCTCGTGCACATTTCTCAACTGGCGCCCGAGCGCGTACGCAAAGTGAGCGACGTTCTCAAAGAAGGCGATGAAGTCATGGTCAAAGTTCTCGAAATCGACAAACAGGGAAAGATTCGCCTCAGTCGGAAGGAAGCCTTACAGGAGACCGGCGGGAACTCGGGCGAGCCAGCCAATTCCTAGCAACGCATCTCACGTGGTTTTTTGATGTTCTCCAAGACCGTCCTCGACAACGGCATCCGCATCGTATCACACGAGATGCCCGAGCATCGCTCGGTCAGCCTGGGTATTTGGGTGGAAAACGGCTCGCGCCACGAAAGCGAAGCCGAAAACGGGCTCTCGCATTTCATCGAGCATTTGCTTTTCAAAGGCACGGAGCGGCGCAGCGCGGCGCAAATCGCCGAAGAAATGGACGCGGTCGGCGGCGTCATCAATGCGTTTACCGCGAAGGAGCATACTTGCTATTACGCCAAGGTGCTCGATGAGAATCTGCCGCTGGCCATCGATCTGTTGAGCGATATTTTTTTGAACTCGAGTTTCGAGGCGGAGGAGATCGAACGAGAGCGCTCGGTCATTTTGCAAGAGATTTCCCAGGCCGAAGACACCCCGGACGATTACGTCCATGATCTTTTCAATCTCGATTTCTTCAAGAATCATCCGATCGGGCGGCCGATTTGCGGCCGGGAAGAAACCGTCAATAATTTCCGGCGCGAGCATATCATCGATTTCTTCAAGTCGCGCTATCAGCCGAGCCGGGTGATCGTGTCGATCGCCGGTAATTTTCACCACGCCGCCCTGGTCGAAGAAATGGCGGCGCGGCTGGGCTCGGTCCAGGAGCAAAATCACGATCCGCATCCGGGCGTCACCGGCGAAACGGTTCCGCAGATGGGGAGTGGAATATTTCCACACGCCAAATCGCTCGAACAGGTTCATCTCTGTCTCGGCGTCGCGGGAATCCCCCAATCGCATCCCAAACGTTACATCGCCTACGTGCTCAATACGCTGCTCGGCGGCGGCATGAGCTCACGGTTGTTTCAGGAAATTCGCGAAAAACGCGGCAAGGCTTACTCTGTATACTCCTTCTCGTCCGCGTATAAAGACGTGGGGTATCTCGGCGTGTATGCGGGCACGAGCATCGATTCCACCGAAGAAGTGGTCGAGCTCATCCTGCAGGAGCTCAAAAAAATGGCCGCCGGCGATGTGAGCGAATCCGAAATTGCGCGGACTCAAGGTCAATTGGTCGGGAGCATGATTTTGGGCCTGGAATCGACGGATTCGTGGATGAGTCATGTCGCGCGCAATGAAATCTATTTCGGCCAGGCCATCAGCATCGATGAGATCTGCCAAAAAATCCGCGCCGTGTCGCGGGACGACGTGATCGAACTCGCCGATATGCTTTTCGCCCAAGGTGCGATGACACTGACGCTTTTGGGTGACTTCGACGATAAATTTCAGCTCCAAAATTTTACCTTGCCTGCTTGACCGCGGCATCGTTTGATCGAGCCCGGACGGAACTCTGTGGAACAACTTCGTATCGAGATCAAACGGATACGGCCTGGCGCCAATCAGCTGGATTTGCCGGCTTACATGACGGAGGGCGCCGCCGGGATGGACATGTGCGCGGATATCGAGCACGAGCGTACGCTCGCGCCCCTGGAGCGGGCGCTCATTCCTACCGGCCTCGCGATCGCGCTTCCGCCGGGGTTCGAGGCGCAAATTCGGCCGCGCAGCGGCCTGGCTCTGCGCGACGGTTTGACGATGATCAATAGTCCAGGCACGATCGATTCGGATTATCGCGGCGAGATTCAACTGATCGCGATCAATCTCGGCAGCGCGCCGATCGTGATTCGCCGTGGGCAGCGTATCGCTCAAATGGTTATCCAGCGGGTGGCGCACGCCGAATGGATCGAAGTCGACGAGCTTTCGGCTTCGCCGCGGCAGTTTGGCGGCTTCGGACATACGGATAAGAAAAATAGGTAGGGCGCGATTAATCGCGCCGCTACAATCTATCGCGCGAACAGGAAAACATGATTTCCCGTTACACCCGGCCGGAAATGGGCCGCATCTGGAGCGAGGAAAACAGCTTTCAAAAATGGCTCGATGTCGAGATTCTCGCGGCCGAGGGTCTGGCGCGAATGGGCAAAGTTCCACAGGCCGCGATCTCGCGCATCCGCAGGAAAGCCCGGGTCGATGTCAAGCGCATCCGCGCTATCGAAGCCGAGGTGAAGCACGAGACCATCGCTTTCTTGAGCGCGGTGGCGGAAACCATCGGCGACGACGCGCGCTATCTGCACGTCGGCATGACCTCTTCGGATGTCATGGATACCGCGCTGGGAATACAGTTCAAGGAAGCTTCGGCGCTTCTTGAACAGGATATTAAAGATCTCATGGCCGTGCTGCGGCGCCAGGCACGCAAGTATAAATGGACCGTGATGATCGGGCGAACGCATGGCATTCATGCGGAGCCGATTACTTTCGGTCTCAAGCTCGCTCTCTGGTACCAGGAAATGGCGCGCCATCAGTCGCGTTTTCGCAAAGCGGTGGAGGACATTTGCGTGGGAAAAATCTCCGGCGCGGTGGGCACCTTCGCGCAAATTCCGCCGCAGGTCGAGGCCTACGTCTGCCGTAAAAGCGGTCTAAAGCCGGCACCGATATCGAACCAGATCGTGCAGCGCGACCGTCACGCCTATTATTTTTCGACTCTGGCGCTGATCGCGAGCTCGCTCGAGAAGTTCGCCGTCGAAATACGCCACCTGCAGCGCACTGAAGTGCAGGAGGCCGAAGAGCCGTTTACGCAGGGGCAAAAGGGCTCGTCGGCGATGCCGCACAAACGCAACCCGATTCTATCGGAAAACGTCTCGGGCCTGGCGCGGCTGATGCGCGCGTACGCGCATGCGGCGATGGAGAATATTCCGCTTTGGCATGAGCGCGACATCAGCCACTCGTCAGTCGAGCGGGTGATCGCGCCGGATGCCACCATTGCGCTGGATTTCATGCTGCGGCGGATGAACTATGTGCTGGCCAATCTATGCGTTTATCCCGAGAACATGGAGCGCAATCTGGCGCGGAGCGGCGGCGCGGTTTTTTCGGAAAAGGTGCTTCTGGCTCTGGTCGACAAGGGTTTGGCGCGCGATGTCGCCTATCGGATCGTCCAGAGGCATGCGTTGAAAGTGGGAAAGCAAGGCGGCGACCTAAAAAGCGAGCTGCTTGCGGACGCCGAGATTCGCCGCTATTTGTCGAGTCAAGAGATCGAGAATTTGTGGGGCATCCAGCACCATCTGGCCAACGTCGATGTTATTTTCCGCCGCGTTTTCCGCTCATAGCCGCGCTTAGAAACCAAGACGATGCGTGTTAAAATTTTTGTATCGTTAAAGCAGGGTGTTCTCGATCCGCAGGGCAAAGCCATCGAGCGTTCACTGCATACTTTCGGTTACGATGAAGTTCAGGACGTGCGCGTGGGTAAATTTCTGGAGCTCGAAGTGGATGCGTCGTCGCGCGAGAGCGCCGAGGCGCGGGTTCGAGAAATGTGCGACAAGCTGCTCGCGAATCCTGTCATCGAAGATTATCGATTCGAGATAACTGACCATTGAGAAGGACTGAGGACCGAGCTTTGAGGACTGAGGATTCGGAAAGGCACGCCGGACCGTTTGGTACTCAGCATTCAGGACTCAGCACTCAGCACTGACATGCGTTGGGGTGTCATTACTTTTCCCGGTTCGTGCGACGATCATGACGTTGTCGACTGCCTGAAATCCGACTTGGGACAGAAAGTGAAGGTGCTCTGGCACAAGGACGAGCTAGCCGGTAACTTTGATTGCCTGGTGCTGCCCGGCGGTTTTTCGTACGGCGATTACCTGCGCTGTGGCGCGATGGCGCGGTTTTCGCCGATTATGGGCGGGGTGATGAAATTTGCTCAGAGCGGCGGGCTCGTGCTCGGCGTGTGTAACGGGTTTCAGATTCTTTGCGAGTCAGGATTGTTGCCGGGAGCGCTGGTGCGCAATAGCGGGCTTCGGTTCGTCTGCCAGCCGGTTCATTTGCGGGTCGAAGAAACCGACACGCCGTTCACATCGAGCCTAAAAAAAGGCCAGCTCCTGCGCATGCCCGTCAAGCACGGCGAAGGTTGCTACTATGCCGATCCCAAGACCCTCGAGAGCTTGCGAAAGAATCGGCAGATATTGCTGCGCTACGTCGATGCCAAAGGCAAGCCCACTGCGGGCGCCAATCCAAACGGTTCTGTCGAAAACATCGCCGGGATCTGCAACAAGATGCGAAACGTCTTCGGTTTGATGCCGCATCCTGAAGATGCTTGCACTACGCTGCTGGGCAGCGACGACGGCGCTAAGCTGTTTATGTCCATCGCTGCCGCTCGCGCCGACCGGGTGAGCCGGCATGCTTGAACCGGCGAGTCAGGAATTTATTCAGCCTCAAGTAACGCCGGAACTGGTTACTGCGCACGGCCTGAGCGCCGACGAATACCAAAAGATTGTCAAAGTCCTCGAGCGCGAGCCCAATTACACCGAGCTCGGTGTATTCTCCGTCATGTGGTCGGAGCACTGCAGCTACAAGAGCTCGCGCTACCATCTCAAAAACCTGCCCACCGAAGGCCGCTATGTGCTGCAGGGCCCGGGCGAGAACGCCGGCGTCGTAGATATCGGTGGCGGTCTTGCCGTGGCTTTCAAGATGGAGAGCCACAACCATCCATCTTTCATCGAGCCATATCAGGGCGCCGCCACGGGAGTAGGCGGTATTTTGCGCGATATCTTCACCATGGGCGCGCGCCCGCTAGCGTCCCTCGATTCGCTTCGCTTTGGCGCGATTGATCATCCCCGAACCCGTTACTTGCTCTCCGGCGTGGTCGGCGGCATCGGCGGTTACGGCAATTGTATCGGCGTGCCGACACTAGGCGGCGAATGTTACTTCGATGAATGCTACAACGCGAACATCCTGGTGAACGCATTTACTCTCGGCATCGTGAAAAAGAACCGAATCTTCACGGGGATTGCGCGCGGCACCGACAATCCCGTGATCTATGTGGGCTCGAAAACCGGACGCGACGGCATTCACGGCGCGACCATGGCCTCGGAGTCGTTTTCGGAGGAAAAAGAGCAGCGCCGTCCCACGGTCCAGGTCGGCGATCCGTTTACCGAGAAACTGCTCCTGGAGGCGTGTCTGGAGCTGATGGAAACGGATTTTATCATCGGCATTCAAGACATGGGCGCAGCCGGACTGACGAGTTCCTCGACGGAGATGGCGGGCCGCGGCGGCTGCGGTATCGAGTTGGAGCTTTCCGCCGTGCCGCTCCGCGAAAAGGGTATGACGCCCTACGAAATTCTCTTATCCGAATCGCAGGAGCGAATGCTTTTGGTGGCTCGGAAAGGCACCGAGTCGGAGGTCAAAAGAATTTTCGAAAAATGGGATCTCGACGCGGTGGTGATCGGCAGAGTCACCGATGATCAGCAATTTCACGCCTTGTGGCACAATCATGAAGTTGCGCGTATTCCAATTCGCGCACTGACGAAAGACGCGCCGGCTTACCAACGGCCGGCGACCCGGCCGGCTGATCAGGAACAGGTGCAGCAGTTCGATCTCGCGAAACTGAAGGAGCCTGCTGACCTGAACGCGGCGTTGAAGCAATTGTTGGGATCGCCGAACATCGCTTCGAAGGAATGGATTTATCGACAATACGATCACTACGTGCGGTCCAATACGGTCATTGCACCAGGAGCCGACGCGGCCGTGATTCGGATCAAGGGAACCCAAAAAGGATTGGCCTTGACCGTCGATGGCAATAGCCGGTACTGCTACCTCGATCCTTACGTTGGCGGCGTGCTCGCCGTCGCGGAAGCCGCGCGCAATCTCGCATGCGTCGGGGCCCGTCCCATCGGCCTGACCGATTGCCTAAATTTCGGCAGCCCGGAAAATCCCGAGGTGATGTGGCAATTTGCTCAAGTCATTCAAGGCATGCGCTCGGCATGCCTCGCCCTCGGCGCTCCGG
>JBIOXP010000022.1:0-4001 GCA_044869705.1 Binatia bacterium
CTGCGTCGACGGTCCCGCCGACAACCACAATGACGTCCACGTTGAGAGTGACTAGTTCGCCTGCAAGACCAGAGAATTTCTCGCGTTGTCCGTCTGCGTATCGGTACTCGAGATGTACGTTTTGACCTAGGACGTAACCCAATTCACGCAAACCCTGAATGAACGCGGCAACATTCCGTGCATAGGCTATCTCGGTGTCAGGCAACAAGACGCCAACTACCGGCATCTTTTTCAGCGCCTGCGCGTCGGCAATTGAGTAGAGACCAAAAACTAAGCTGCAGAAAGCGAATTGAAGAATTTTTATATTCATTTACCTGCCGAAGGATTCAGTCCGCGCGCGAGCACATTCGGTGGAATCTCCCGATTTTAGATTTTCGGTTTTTGGATCCTTCGACCCGGCTCAGGACAGGTTTTAGATTGATGGATCATCGGAGCACTTTATCGACTCTAGCCAAAGCGTTAAGTGGAATGCTTAATCCGATCTGTTTGGCGGTTTCCAGATTGATCACATTTCGAACAGCTCTTTTCGACTTGCCTAGCTTCACTTCACCACCATCTTTGCGCGCGCCAGGAGCTGCGGCGGAATGGTGATGCCGAGTTGCTTGGCGGTTTGTAAATTGATCGCGAGCTCGACGTTGTCGACGGTCTCGATCTTCATGTCTCTGGGTGGCGCGCCATTCAAAACTTGCTGGACGTACCTGGCCGAGAGACGGCCGATCTCGCGATAATTCTGCCCATAGCCGGCGAGGGCGCCGCTGGCCACCAAGCTCTGTTCCTGAAACATCGTCGGAAGCTTCTTGGTTTTCGCCGTATCGATGATCAACTGCGACTGGCTGCCGACCATCGGGTCAGGCGTGAAGAAAAAAGCGTCGGCATCCTCGTGTTTGAGCTTCTGCAATTCCCGTTGAAGATCAGTGACCGAGCTGACGTGCGACTCGATCAGCTTAATGCCCAGTCTCTTGCCTTCGGAGCGGGCCATGGTCGCCCCTTCGGAGGCGACCCGATTGGCGGGATCGTAATAGGTCAGTACTCGACTGACCTTGGGCAAAATTTCTTTTAAAATTTCGAGGCGCTTGGCGGTGAGATCGCGTATGAGGTAATGAACACCAGTAAGCCTGCCGCCCGGCTTGGGGAAGCTGTCGACCAGCCCGCCGGTAACCGGATCGCTGCCAATAGTGAAAACGATCGGGACTTTGGTGGTCGCTGCTTTAGCTGTCGTAATCACCGGAGTTGTTAACGCGTAAATCAAGCTCACGTTTTCCTGCTCCAATGCTTTCGCGCCTTCCTCCGCGGCTGCAGCCTCTCCCTTCGTGTCCTTCAGGACAAAGACAAACTGCTTGCCTTCCTCCAAGGCAAGTTCTTTCAAGCCCTCACGCAATCCGTTGAGGGTTTCGTATTGGGCGCCGCCGGGAAAGAGCACACCGATCCGATAAGTCTTCGCCGGCTGCGCGCCCATAGCTTCTCCGACCCAGATACTGCTCAGGACGAGAATAGAACAGATTTTCGAGATCATGATTTCGGGTAACCTTCCGGCATGACTGCATCGGAGAACCGAGCAGCTTGCCTCGAACGATATCGCTGATAGGCGAGCACGAAACGAACGATGAGCGCAAAACTCCAGCGCAAGCTGCATACCACAGTTGAGCGGCGAAAAGCGACGCAAAACACGCGATGCAACAGCAATTTTTGCCGACAAAAGATGACTATGTTTTCCGCCGCAACTATTGGAGTAGTTGATTTGCTACCTCGGGTATCAACAGTGCGACGTGACGACGCTGCCCGGCAGCAACCCAAAGATTGATAACCGGTTCTGCTGCTTCGGCGGCCTACCCGGTCAGGTGATCCGTAGTGCCTTGAGGAGCTTCATGAGATGAGTGCGGTGGAGTCCCAAGCTTTTGGCCGCCGCTGCGCGATTTCCCTGCGCGCTGGCAAGCGCGCGTACAATCAATTCGCGTCGGTAGCTATTCACCGCGTCGTGATAAGACACTTCCTCGGAAACCGCCGAGGGCTGTGCGCCGATCACTCTGGCGGGCAGGTGATGGACGGTCAGTTCCGGTCCTTCGCCAAGGACGACCGCGCGCTCGATAACGTTGGCGAGCTCGCGGATATTTCCCGGCCACGCGTAGGCGGTGAGCTTTTCGCGCGCCTCGTCGGTAATACCGCAGAAGGCCTTTTTGGTCTCGCTGGCGAATCGTTCGAGAAAATAGGTTGCGAGCGGCGGAATGTCTTCCTTTCTTTCCCGCAACGGCGGCAAGGTCAAGGTGATCACATCGAGCCGATGATAGAGATCTTCGCGAAATACCCCGGCCTTGGTCGCGGCCTCCAAATCACGGCTGGTCGCAGCGATGATCCGTAGATCGACCACAATCGGCGCGGTTCCGCCGACCCGCTCGAACTCACGTTCCTGCAGAAAGCGCAGCAGTTTTGTTTGTAGCTCGAGGGCGAGATCGCCGATCTCATCGAGAAATACTGTGCCGCCCTGTGCCAATTCCAGCTTGCCTTTCTTGAGCTGATGCGCGCCGGTAAACGCGCCTTTCTCGTGACCGAAAAGCTCGCTTTCCAACAGGTCTTTGGCCAGCCCGGCGCAGTTGATTGCGACAAAAGGCTTGAGCCGCCGATCACTCCAGTTGTGAATCGATCTGGCGAAGAGTTCCTTGCCGGTGCCGCTTTCGCCGAGCAAGAGAACGGTGGCGCGCGCGGCGGCGGCTTTCCGTGCTTCCGAGAGAACCTGGCGCATCGATGCGCTGTTGCCGGCGACCAGACGATGACGCCCGCCAAGTTCCTCAGCGTAAAACTGCACGTCGGATCTGAGCTTGGCCCGCTCGAGATTTTTCCGTACGACTAAGGCGAGGTGTTCGGGGTCGAATGGTTTGGTGATGAAATCGTCGGCTCCGGCCTTAATCGCTTCTACAGCAAGGTCGATGGTCCCATAGGCGGTAATCATTACGATCGGAAGATCATTCTGGGTCTTCCGAATCGTCTGTAAAACTTCGATGCCGTTCATTCCAGGCATGAGGTAATCGAGGAGCACCAAGTCTGGCGCCAGCTTGTCGATCTGGCTCAAGGCCGCCGCACCGGTTTCCGCCCGAACGACAGCATAACCGAGATCGCCCAGCTCTTGTTCGAGAAGGTCCAAGTTAAATGGCTCGTCGTCGACGATCAGTATTTTGTTCGACATACGATGATTCGCACCCACTATAACTTTGCACCGGAGCAGCGTGCAAATCTAAACAGGCAGTTGAAAAAGGCCCACCTGCGGAGCTTGTCCTGAGCACGTTCGAAGGGTTGCGCTAGATCGCTTCGCTCCGACGCATCAGTAAATACGCCTCCGCTTGCCGATTTCTCGCGCGCCTCGCATCTGGACCTTTTTGAACAGCCTGGGACCGGATTTTAGAGGTCAAGGATTGATCCGGGTTAGCCCTGATAAACCGCTGCGCCCGGGTGGTACTTGGCAACGGACGATGATTACGAATATAGTGCTGGTATGAGTGAAGATCTGACCATCAAGCGAGAAATAGTTTTAGAAGCCGACGCCGAAACACTGGCGCGCATGCGCAAAGAAGGGCACGCGCGGGGCTTTACGGTCTACTGTGACGAAGGCGAGCGGATCGGCGGTGACAATAGCGCGCCGCCGCCGCTCGCCTATTTTGCTCTCTCGGTGGGATTTTGACTGCTGACGCAGATTTCCCGGTACGGGGAAATGCTCAAAACCCAGATCGAGAAGGCGAAAGTTTATGTCACCGCGCGGTTTAAAAACGAAGGATCGGTATTGCGCGAAACGGTGCAGGCGGAAGGACTCGGCGTGGAAACACGCTGTGAGCTAGTTTCGAGCCAAGCACCGGAGAAGGTTGCCAAGGTCGTTCGCAACGCGGAAGCGGGCTGTTACGTCATTCAGACGATTCGCAGACCGACGGAAGTGAAGAGCAGCTACAGCTTAAACGGCAGAACCTTCGATCCGGAGGCGTACGCAAAAGCAGACGACTAGATTGACCAGAGAGACG
>JBIOXP010000023.1:0-10586 GCA_044869705.1 Binatia bacterium
ATACGCCGCTCTACTGGAGGCAAGCTATCGACGCCGCAAAACGAGTGGGGCTAAAAACAATTCTGAACATTATCTATTCCATTTCACCGAAGCACACAGACGATTACTTCGTTGAGCGCGCCAGAGAAGCCGCCAAGCTCGACGTTGCGCGGATCTGCTTCAAAGATCCCGGTGGGTTGCTGACCCCGGACTCCACCCGCCGTTTGGTGCCATTGATCTTGCGGGAAACCAAGGCAATTCCCCTGGAGTTTCACACCCACTGCAACACCGGACTGGGTTCCCTCTGTTGTCTCGAAGCGATAAAGCTCGGCGTCACTTCCATCAACACGGCGATTCCACCACTCGCCGAGGGCTCTTCCAATCCATCCATTTTCAATGTCGCGATGAATGCCCGCGCGCTTGGATTCAGGACTCGCATGGATGAAGAAGTCTTGGCGCCGGTACGGCGCCATTTTACGGACATAGCCGAGCGCGAACACTTACCGATCGGCAAACCCGTTCACTATGACGCATTTCATCCGATGCATCAGGTGCCGGGCGGAATGATTTCCAATTTTCGTTTTCAGCTCGCCACTCTGGGCAAACTCGACAAATTGCCAGAGGTGCTCGAAGAGGTTTCGCGCGTTCGGGCCGAGTTTGGCTATCCGATCATGGTCACGCCTTATTCGCAGTTTTTCGGCGTGCAAGCGGCGATCAATGTCATGGTCGGCGCACGGTACAAAGAAGTTACCGATGAAGTTTTGCTCTATGCCTTGGGATTCTGGGGCGAGGAAGAAGCGCGCTCTATCGATAACAATTTAAAAGATCGATTGCTAAGCAGCCCTCGTGCGAAGGAGCTTGCCCAAATGGATCCGCCGACGCTCTCACTTCAAGAATACCGGCGCAAATTTGGCGGCGAGTCATCAAACGACGACGACAAGCTGCTGAACTATTTTGCCGGCGCAGAAGCGGTCGGCGCCATGAGAGCCGCCAATCGTCGCTCGTCCTTTAAGCCGAGTCAGTCCGCTTCGCTGATCGCCCTGATTGAAGAAATCGGCCGGCGAAACCGGCCGTTGCAGCTCTACATCAAGCGCAAAGGGCTCAATTTACGCGTCGAACGGCGAGCGAAGTGAATGGGTAGCCCACGACCACACGTTCTACGCTCGACATTTGCTTGATGCTGTTCCGGCTTTTTGCTCTTAAGCTTGCCCCTGCGTTGCTCTTTCTTTTCCTGCTCTTCTGCTTCGTTGATCATGCAGCCGCCGGTTGGGACTGTGACGCAAGTCAATCGGAGTGCCAAACAGTATTCATCGTCCACGGCGGCTGGCATGCCGCTATAGTTCTCTATGCCGCTGATATTTCGCAGCTCCAAGTGCCGGAAATTGCCGATTTTCCAGAAGCGCGGTTCATTGAATTCAGTTGGGGCGATAGGGATTATTTTCCGGATCCCCACGCCGGCCCGTTTACTGCGATCAAAGCCGCATTTTGGTCCAGCGGCAGCGTGCTCCATCTCGTTGGATTCACCGGCGAGGTAGCAAAGTTTTATCCGGGTGCGGAAATCGTTCAGCTGCAGTTCGCCAACCCAGCATACGCCCAGCTCCTAAACTACGTCTCTCAAACCTTTGCGCGCCAACAGCCGGGGACGCGAGCGAGCCCGAGCGCCGGTTTATACCCGAACGCTCGATTCTACCCGGCGACGCGGCGATTCGCTTTATGGAAAACTTGCAACACCTGGGTGGCCGAAGCGCTATCGTCCGCCGGATTTCCGATCGCACCCAGCTTTGTCATCACGGCAGGCCAGCTTTCCGAGCAAATCAGTAAGGTGAGGTCCCAGGCAATTTCGTTCGAGCACAGTTCATAATAGCTCATAACTGGCGATCGAAATTACGCGTTCAGAAGTTTCTGGCCGCGCAAGCAAACTCATGGCGTGCGGCACGAACATTGCGGAGCCGCGTTAAGAACATTACTCTATGCGTTGACGGATTAAGCGAACGAGAAACATTACCGGTGAAACGGACAATAACCATCGTAGTTTTTTTAGCGTTGTTGAGCGCTGCTCTTATTACCGGCTGCCGTGTATCCCACGAGCCGACCCCATCTGAGCCGACGGCCGTACCGGAGACCCCGCCCCCTCCATCCGAGGCTTCCTCGACCGACGTTACAACTGCGAAACCAAGTGAGTTGAGCAACAAACCACCCAAAGAATCTATTGCCAGAGTGCTTCCCGAATCGCTCGTCGCGCCGCCCAACAAGAGCTCCGCATCTCTTTCGGTCGACTACACCACTGTGATCGCGACGCGCTCATCAACAGCCCGACAGAACTCCCCCTGGCGCTATCGCACCACCCGGCGCGGCGAGATTGTCGGCTTTGAGTTCTCGAATTACGGCGGCAATCGCATTTTGCCGCCGCGCCGGGACGCTTCAAAAAATCAATTCTACACCAGAGATTTTCAATTTCGCTTCGATGAGCGCGCGCGACAGGATATCTATCTCATGATATCGGATTGGGTGCCTTCCCGTGACCGCGTCTTTCATTTGAGCGAAATCATGAACAGCTTGATGCTTTTCTTTCCGCGCAAAGTTTTGCCTGCCATCGTCAACGCCGGCGGCACGAATATTGTCAATCTTCCAACCGGCGAAGCCATTGAGTTCGATGCCTCGAGCCACGAAATCCGCAACGGAGTTTTTCTGGAAACTGCTGTCGATGTCAATCCCGATGGGAACGCGCGCAAATTTCCCGGCATCGAATATCGCGGTAAAGGACTCCTCCTGCGCGTGGATGCTCGCGGCAAAGATCCCAGGATCGCAAATATCGCCACAATTACAATCGGTACTCCGCCCGATAACTGTACCGGCGGCTGTAAACGATGCCAAGTGCCTTCCAAAGAGCTTTGGCATCAAACCGGCGCGGAGCGCTTCAAGTTCTCCAGCGATGTCGAATTCGACCGGTTTCTCATTACCCGGTGCGGATTCGGTGTTCCTACTGTTGATGCCGACGCGACCGTCACGATTCTTCAATAGCACAACATGGAGTGAGTCAGGCCTTAGCCGTAGTGGTCATTTCGAACTGATGGGTCCGACTAGCTATCTCTAGCCACCACGCTGATCGAGCTTAACTTCGTTTCGCCCGCCGCGGCTCACGTCGTATTTTGATGGTTTGCAATTCTCTCGGAAGACAACTATTAAAATTTTAGTAATTGCTCCCAGTGGAGGTAACATGGCCAAAAATTTAGTGATCGATGCCGATGGCCACTGCTATGAACCGGACACTGAGTTGGCGAAATGGCTGCCCGCAGAGTTTGCCAAGCGCGCGCCGAATCGAGTGAGTGACAGCTCCGGCTATTCCCATCTGATGATCGAAGGCCGGCTTTCGAGTCGCCGCCGTTGGGGCGGTGGAGTTGATCGCAGTGAAGTATTTGCTGCACACATCGAGCGTAGCCGACCGGGAATGACCGATCCGATCAAGCGACTACCCGACATGGACGAAGAAGGCATCGACGTGGCCGTCATTTTCGGGACATCCATCGCCTTGTCAGTCAACGGCATGGCTGACAAGCCGCTCGCCGCGGCGATTTGTCACGCCGTCAATCGCTGGCTGGTTGAGGAGTACCTCGCGCCTGATCCGAAAAGGCTTAAAGGCGTCGGGCTGATTCCTGTGCAGGATCCGCTCGCAGCCGTAAAGGAGTTGGAGTATCTCGCGCGGCACCGCTCGATCGTGAGCGCCATGCTGCCGACCAACGTTTACGGTATCAACCTGGGACATCGCATGTTCGATCCGGTTTATGCCGCAGCTCAGGAGATCGGCATGCCGCTGTCGGTCCATCCGCAGACAGAGCACGACGGCCAGTACGGCGTATGGGGTGTCATGGGGGCCGGCAGCGAGCGTATGGAAAAATACAGCTATGTGCACATGACCTCTTTCCCATTCGAGCTGATGATCGCGCTCATGCACCTGATCGGCGAGGGTGTTTTCGATCGTTATCCCAAGCTCAGAGTCGGTTTTATGGAAGGCGCCTGCGGCTGGCTGCCGTTTTGGTCGGAGCGACTCGACGAACACTTCCACAAGCTCCGTCCCCAATGGCCGCTGCTCAAACGCAAACCCTCCGAGATCATCAAGGGCCCGCAAGTGGCGTTTACCTGCGAGCCGGAGGAAACGATTCTGCCTTACGTGCTCGACGACATTGGTATTACCCAGGTGATGTACGCCTCGGATTATCGGCACTGGGACTCGGAGTTCCCGGAGTCAGTAAAGGAAGTCAAAAAAATTCCCGGGATGACCGAAGACAAGCTACGCCACGTCCTCGGCGAGAATGCACGGAACTGGTTCAATCTGAAAGACGAAGATCTCCCGGCGCGCTAGCAAAACCTCGAGTATGGACGGTCGAGAGTCGGGCTTCCCAAGTCACTGCGATCCTCTGTATTCCAAGCCCTACCGCTTTTCGTTCCATACCTGGTTGAAGAACCCGCTGCTCTCCATCTCGGCCAAGTAGCGCCGCTCCATGAGATTCTGCGGCTTGATGTCGTTGGCGCGCGGATTGGTCTTGGCCACTTCTTCTATCATCGGCTGGATCGCCGCCACCTTGAGTTCGAGGCGAGGTTCCATGACTTTCATTTCGATCGTATAGCTCGCATCGAGGATCGCCCGATCGGTAATTCGGAGCTTTTTTTCCAGAACTCGATAAACTAGTTCCTTGTCTCGATGCATGGCTTTGGATGCCTCAGCCATGGCACGCATGAACCGCCCAAGCACCGGGCCGCGCTTGGCAATCACCGAATGGCGGGTGGTGATTGTCGAAGCCGCGTAAGGTATTGCGATATCCGGTCCGAAAACGACGTAACGAAACCCGAGAGCGATCGCCCGACCATCGGTCGGCGGCAGCATAGACGCCGCCTCGACCCTGCCGGATGCCAGCGCACCCAAAGTTTCGTTATCGCCGCCGGTTTGGATGAACGTAATATCTCTGTCCGGATTCATTCCGGCACGCCGGAACGCCTGGATGGCAAAAAAATGCGTATTGCTCCCGATCCGCGTCACGCCGATTCGTTTGCCGCGTAGCTGCTCGAGATTGGCGATGCTCGGCTTGGCGAGAATGCTTTGAGTCATAATGTTTTTGATACTGCCGATGAAGCACAGGTCCGTAGCCCCGCCGGCGTACGCATTCACAATCCCTATGCCGCCGACCAAACCAACCTCGACGTTGTTTCCCAGGATCGCCGCCGTCGCGGTCGAAGAGGACGGAATGTAAACAAAACCAAAATCGAGGTCGTATTTCCTGAACAAGCCGAGTTCCTCCGCAATCCATGGCATCGAGTACGGCACGGCATGGGAGGAGTAAAGCGCGACGAGCTTCTCCGCCGCCCACGAATGCGACACAGCACCGCTGGTGAATACTAACCACAGCGCCGCGAATTTGAGCGCGAGATAGCGCACTTTATATTCCTTTCTGTTGGGTCGCCGGCGATTTTTATAAATCGAAAAGCTCCTTGGCATTTCTGTAAAGAATTTTTTCCTTGTCGCTATCAGAGATCCGCGGATGATTTCTCAAGGCGTGTAGATTGCCCGGAAACTCATTGTCCCAGTGCGGAATGTCCGAAGCATAGAGAAAATGCTCGGCTCCCAGATAATTTATTGACTCAGCGAGCAGCGATTCGCCGGATTCCAGGCTGAAATACATTTTCGCTTTGCGCACCAAGTCGCTGGGTTTGTCTTTAAGCAATGGCATCTCGTGCTTGGCGCGCTTTTCCCAGTGTTCATCCAGACGATCGAGATAGTAGGGCAACCAGGTCGCGCCGATTTCCAAAAACGCGAGCTTCAAGTTCGGAAAGCGCACCGGCACACCCTGACAAACCACATGAGTGAATTGAAGCAGCAAACCGACGGTGAAGGCGTACGAATGCACTTCGGCAAAAGTCGACAACACGGCAGCGCCGATCTCGTGCGAATTGCTGCGCGAACCGTGAATGCCGATCACGGCACCCAACCTCTCCGCTTCCGCGTATACCGGATCGTAGAACGTGCTGCCCAAGCCCATCGGCAAACCCATGGGCAGGATTTCGAACCCTTTCAATCCCAACTGGGTAACGCCGCGCCGCAATTCCTCGGCCGCGGCTTTCGGATCGCGCAGCGGTAGCACACCGACGCAACTCACCCGGTTGGATAATGCGTTGAACTCTTTTGCGAAGTGAGTATTGCACGCTCTCGCGATCGCGAGTTGAAAAGGCAACTCCTGGATTTTTGAAACATTGCCCGAGCCGGTCGGAAAACAGATCGCCTTCTCCATCCCTTCGCGATCCATAATCCGATGCCACTCCTCGATCTGCTCTCGCGGACTCAAGTCTTCCCAACGCACGGCCATTTCGAAACTATCGAACAGGTTTGCATCCCAGGGTTGATCGCGGGTCCGCAGCGCCGTCGAGCGCTTGTCCCACGGCGACTCGAGGTATTTTCGAATGTAACGCTCCTTTTCCAGGACATGCCCGTCGGCATCGATCACCGGACAGTTCACCATACAACCTCCTGTTGGGCAAATTTTCGCAATCACCACCGAGGCGCGGAGCACGCAAGAGAAATTCCCTCTTTGTTCTCTGCGCCCCGGCGGTGAAATATTTCTCTTGTCAATCCTCGACCACCGAAACCGCCGCTGGTACGCCTTTCTCGCGGAGACTCTGCACGTATTCCCGATGAATTTCCGGCGGCTCGTCTTCCATGGGAATCATCGTCCAGAGCGGATTGCGAAAACGATCATGGCTGTATTTCGGACTGTCGCCGCGCATGGCAAAGTGGCGCATCGTCCCATTACCGGTATTGAAATGGCCGTGCCACATGAGATCGTCAGGGGAGTAAACCGTTCCCACCTGAAATTCATGCCGCTGGCGCGCTTCGCCGTCTTTCCACAGCATGACGTAACCCTCGCCTTGAGTGATGATGATCACCGCTCCGGGCCCATGGCGATGAAAAGTGCTGCGCGAGCCCGGAGGAAATTCCGACACATGACAGCCGTAGGTCGTATCGGCCAACGTGAAGCGCATATGCTTCACACCCTTGCCTTTCATGGGAAAGTCATCGAGCGCAAATGAGTTGACATCCGGCACCAGATTGGTTTCCCAATAACGATCCGCCATGTGTTTGTTGTAGCGGAGGAACTCGTCCCCTTCGTGCAACCGATCACGAAAGTTGAACGGATTGCGAAAGATAAACTCCTCGTTATGAAAGATGTTGATCATGCGCGGGCAGGTCGTCCCACCGAAGAGCCGAACCGGTTCATCCCGCGAGCCATTGTAGTGAATGTACGAAGAATTCAACGGAATCGCGAAAATCGCTCCACGAGCCCATTCGAACGTCACCTTGCCAGTACCGTCTTGCCACACCGAAGTTGCGCCACGCCCTTTCGCGACATAGATAATCTCCTCGAACAGATGCCGTTGCGGCAGCGTCTCCGCGCCCGGAGGAATCTCGCATACGTAGGCGTCCGTTTGCTGCTGATTGGACAGATTGAGATAACAGCCGTACGCGCCCATGCGCTGCCAGCGGCCGAGATCGAGAGTATTGACATCGGCGATTACGTTGCCTTTGACGACCGGAATGCCTTCTTTGGCCTGCAGCAAATCGTAGGGCGTGGGTCCGAAGTCGAGGTGTTCGCGAAACGGCAACAACATTTCAAGCTCCTTGGGATTCATATCACATAGCATGAATTCAAATAGGGATCACAAGTTGAACAATTCGGAGAACAGGTTGCAGCCCGGGTATGGGCTTCGTATAGTCTCACCATGAAAGGCGCGCTGCCTTCGAGCATCACCCGAACGCACACCTACGAAACGACTCTTGAGATGCGCGCGCGTCAGTTGGAGGCCGATATTTTTTCCACCCCCGCGATGATCGGTTTGATGGAACGGACCTGCGTCGATCTGACAGAGCCGTACTTGGCCCCGGATGAACAGACGGTGGGAATTCACGTCGACGTGCGTCATCGTGCCCCGACCAAAATCGGTCAACGCGTGACAGTCACGGCAACAGTCTTGGAAGTGAACGACAATAAAATTCTTTATTCGGTTTCAGCCATCAACGAACACGGCGTAAAAATCGGCGACGGGATCCACCGCCGCGCCGTTATCGACACGAAACGATTCGGCAACAACGCGTGATTTGAAGAAAGGAGAGTCTATGAAACTTTATTCTTATCAGCCTTGACCCTACGCCCACAGGACAAGGATTGTCCTCGCAGAAAAAAAAATTACCTACGAGTTGGTCGAATGTGATCTGAAGAACAAGCCGAAGGATCTCTTGGAGCTAAATCCCTACGGAAAAGTGCCCGTCCTCGTCGATGGCGAGGGCGTGATTTATGAGTCGGCGGTCATCGACGAATATCTCGAAGAGAAGTATCCCGGCGTTCCGCTTCTGCCGAAAGATCCGCTGCAGCGCGCACGCGCGCGTATCTGGATCGATTACTGTAATACCCGTTTGCAGCAAGCGGCGGGCTATATCGCTCACGATTATGAAGTCGAGAAATCGAAGGAAAAGCTACGCGGTTATTTGGACAACCTGAATCAGGAGATGCGCGATCGTGAATATATTGCGGGGGATTACTCGCTCGCAGACATAACTTATATTCCGTTTTTCTGTCGGTTAGAGCGGTATCAGACAACCATCGGCAATGATTTACCGTACGTAAAAGCCTGGATGCAGCGGCTGCTCGATCGACCGGCAGTACGCTCAACCCCGTAGGATTCGTCAGACTCGTACGGTCGCGGCCAGGAGAATCTCTCTGCGATCATGGATGCTGAAAGGTCACGCGCAGCCCGACTTCGGATACCCTGGGCGGACCATCGGCCGAAAACGCATTCGTGCTGTCCGAATCACGCGCCGCCGTGAGCAGTGACAGCAAAGAAAAGAACGCGAAAGCGAGCGCCAATATAGCGATCGGTAAACCTTTCATACCCGCCTCCTGGGCCGAAATTATCGCGGCAGACGTGTGGTAGACGAGCCAGTCGCGTGATCGTTTACAGACGGATCTCCTCTGCCTTTAAGATATGGTTATCACCCGCAAAGCGCAGGGCAAGGCCTGTGCCCGCCCGCACAGGCAAAACCCACTACTTTTGGCGTCAATCTCGACCGGACTTCGCAAATGTAAAGTACGGATTTGTGCGGTTTTACCGCTGTTCCCACCAGTAAATCGGCCTCGTAAACCATTTCGGCTTTCTGGTCCTCTCTGATGTTTTGTGGCCCTTAGCGGCTTAAAGCGTCTTTAATTGTCGCTATCCGGAAGTTCAAACTTACTCTTTCGGCACCGCAGTCGCGCCGAGAACTTAAAATCCCCATAGGTTCGTGGCGTCGCAGTTACCGACCGCAGCGGATTTATTTTCTTACCCAGTGCGCTCATGGAAATCTGGCGTGCAGTTTGGAGCAAGACATCATCGCTACCGCGCGCGAGTCAAGCGTCCGTATTTGCCACGCTAACGGCAAGGTTGTGGCGCGATACATCCACACTGGTGGCGCGTTTTTTTAGTTGTACCGGGCTAATCTGGCCTTGACGCAATAAAACCAAGAGATTAGCGCCTTGGGCTGCTCCCACTCCTACGGCGGCCGCTACGGCCAGGACCTGAATGCTCGGCCGGTGGGTTTCAGCTCCGAGCGTTAAGGTAATGCCTAGATGATTATCTATACAACTATGGCTGCTGCCCTCGCTATTCTCTTTTCCGCGCGCGGGCCAGCACGCCGGCTAGACTCGCTTTTGTTTTCATCCGCCGCTCGCGCTCGAACAGCTCATCGAGCGGCGATCCGCGACGGTAAGCTGGCCTTTTTGCATTGAGCAATTTCAACATTTTCTCGGTGGTGATCTCGACCACCACGCGCCAGCCCACACGGCGAAGGCGAAACTCCACGATTCCATGCTTAACAATCCACACGCGCGCGAGCCGACGCGATATCCCGAAGTAATCCGCAACGTCGTCTAGCGACCACATAAAAACCACCACGAGTACGCGACCATTAAAATAGCCAGCCCAGTGACGTTGTTCTTATTTCATTAAAAATATCGAGCCTGAAATTTTTATGACGATCCGTCGGCCATGACGTTAGGGATTCTGATCGATGCCAACCGATGGTCTCTGGACACCAATCGAGAAAATTCTCATGCGCCGTGTTGACGGTTCAGCCACTCCTATAGTTTTCTCCGCCTGCCGCAGTTGTTGCATGACCATGCCGATTTCCGTTCGCCTCGATGATTCCAACGATTGGCCCCTCGCAATATGTGCACATTGCCGGCTTACCGTACTTGCTGACCAGTTTTGCCCCGACGCCAAACGTCTGAATTGCATCTGGTGGAGTGGTACCGGGCCGCTGCTGGCCTTCTGGGTTAAGCACTTCAGCCAGCGCCGGCGCCGCCGCTGTGGACGGCGCCCAAGTCGCGCTGCTCGCATGATGCACCTGTGGTCGTCGCTCATTGCCCTGTTTTGACCTTTGGTTCACGCGAAGGCTGAGAACCTTTACCTCTGCTAATCCAATGGACATACCTGATGCTCTTGCTGATGTCTTTGTTGATGTTGATGTTCGTGAGTCATGCTCATGCCCATCTACATGCTCATGTACATGAACATGGCCCATATGAGTT
>JBIOXP010000024.1:0-3020 GCA_044869705.1 Binatia bacterium
AGTCAGGGCCGTGCCTTTCGGCAAATGGGCGCGGGAAAAGCTTACGCGGTATATCAACGAGGTCCGGCCACGGCTCTTGAAGGGCGTTTTCAGTCAGTTCGTATTTACCAATCGTTCGGGAAAACGCTTGAGCCGGCAAGGCTTCTGGAAGCTCATACGTCGCTATGCGTTGACGGCGGGGATCGATAAGCGTGTGACGCCGCATACCTTGCGCCACTCTTTTGCAACCCACCTGCTCGAAGGGGGCGCGGATCTAAGATCAGTACAGGCGATGTTGGGCCATGCCGATATTTCGACGACACAAATCTATACTCACGTCGACGGCGCGCGTCTTAAAAAAATACACCGCGAACATCATCCGAGAGAGCGAAGCGGCACAAAGAAAAGGTTTAATGGAGTGACGGAGTGATAGAGGCGCGCCCACTGGGTCGCCCCTTTTCAGAGGGCAGACACGGGGGTCTGCCCCTACACAACATTATAAACCGCATTCTTCCACCTTGTCTTTTCCTCGGCCTTGCCGTATGCATATGGGAGTAGTTCTCCCGCGGGACCGTATTGGAAGAAACAATCCGTCAAATCGCAATTTGGGCGCTTCCCGTTTTGGTCGCAGTCGTGTTTCATGAAGTCGCCCACGGTTGGGTGGCATACCGGCTCGGTGATTCGACCGCTGCGCGACTTGGCCGATTGACGCTCAATCCTTTTGCTCATGTCGATCTATTTGGCACGATTCTGTTGCCGCTGATGTTGATCGTTACCCACGCGCCTTTTGTGTTCGGTTACGCCAAACCGGTGCCGGTTAACTTTCTCAATTTGCGCAATCCCAAACGCGATATGATTTGGGTTGCCGCGGCTGGACCGGCAATGAACCTGGCGCTGGCGTTTGTTTGCACGGTGATCTGGAAGTCGCTTGCGCCGATGCTCGAAGCGCGGCCGGACCCAGCAGCCGGTTCGGCGGCCGGCAATTACATCGCGGCGATCGTGTTGATGGCTCAGAGCGGGATTTTGATCAACGTCGCGTTGGCGGTGTTCAATATGTTGCCGTTACCGCCGCTGGATGGCGGGCGAGTTTTGGTCGGCTTGCTGCCGCGCGCCCTAGCGGTGAAATTGGCGCGCATCGAGCCTTTCGGATTCATCATTCTGATCGTGTTGCTGATGACCCATACGCTGGACTACATCATCGATCCACCCACGGAGTTCTTGTTGAAACTGTATTTGCGCGCCTTTTAGCTTCGGGCAATTATGGAAACCATCGTCAGCGGCATGCGACCCACGGGACGACTTCACCTGGGCCATTTACATGGCGCGCTAAAAAATTGGCTGAAGCTGCAAGAACAATATCAGTGCTACTTTTTTGTCGCCGACTGGCACGCCTTGACGACCGACTACGCAAGCCCCCAGGGAATTCAACAGAGCACTGTCGAAATGGTCATGGACTGGCTGAGCATCGGTCTTAACCCGGCAAAATCCGTCTTGTTTCGCCAATCGCGGGTCAAGGAACACGCCGAGCTGCATCTGATCTACTCGATGATTACGCCGGTGCCGTGGCTCGAACGCAATCCGACTTATAAGGAACAGCTCAAGGAAATCGTCGGTAAAGATTTATCGACCTACGGTTTTCTCGGCTATCCGGTTTTACAAGCTGCCGATATCACGATTTATAAGGCCAACAAGGTTCCGGTCGGCGTCGATCAGGCGCCTCATGTCGAGCTTACTCGCGAGATCGTGCGTCGATTCAATCAGCTTTACCGGCCGATTTTCCCCGAGCCGGAGGTTTTGCTGACCGAAACGCAAAAAATGCCGGGGCTAGACGGCCGCAAGATGAGCAAGAGCTACGGCAACGCGGTGTTTTTGTCCGACACGCCCAAAGAGATCGATCAAAAGCTCAGCCGCATGATAACCGACCCGGCCCGCGTGCGGCGCACCGATCCGGGGGAACCGGAAAAGTGTCCGGCTTTTCAACTGCACAAGATCTACTGCACCCCTGAAGAAATCGCCCAAGTTTCGCAGGGCTGCCGAAGCGCCGGCATCGGCTGCCTGGAATGCAAAAAAGTCATGATCAAGCACGTGATCGAGGACTTGGCGCCGTTTCGCGAGAAGCGCGCGCATTATCAGGACAAGCCCGGCGAGGTCGAAGAGATACTTGATTCGGGAACCCGACAGGCGCAAAGCGCCGCCGGGGCGACCATGACCGAGGTGAGAGGAACATTAGGACTGTGAGCACGCGCGTCCGATTGGAATTTTTCGAAGGACCTTTGGATCTCTTACTTCACCTGATCAAGAAAAACGAGGTCAGCATCACCGATATCCCGATCGCGACGATCACCGAACAGTATCTGGCCACGTTGGAATTGATGGAAACTTTTAGTCTCGATGTAGCAGGCGAGTTTCTCGTCATGGCGGCAACGCTGATCCACATCAAGTCGCGCATGCTGTTGCCGGCCGGAGACGAGGAAAGCGATGACGACGAGGCGGGGATCGACCCGCGCGATGAATTGGTGCGCCGATTATTGGAGTACCAGCGTTACAAAGACGCGGCTACGGAGCTGGAGCAGCGCGAGATTTTGACGCGCGATGTGTTTGTGCGCGCCTCGGCGCCGGTCGAGGAAAGCGGCCCACGCGGTTTTCGCGAGGTTTCAGTCTTCGAATTGCTCGGCGCGCTCAAGCGGGTCATCGACCGGCTGCCGAAAGACAGCTTCCACGAAGTCACCCTCGACAAAATTACCGTTCGCGAAAAAATGACGCTGCTACTCGATAAATTGCGCCATCAAGAAAGCGTTTTATTCGAGCTGCTCTTCGACGAAGCCAAGACCAGCATGGACGTGATAGTGACCTTTCTCGCGATGCTGGAACTGGTCAAAGTACGGGCGATCCGCATCCTGCAGGAAGAGATGGCCGGGCCGATCATGATCGAAGCAGCGGCCGGCATGGACGAAGCCGCGGAGCGCGTCGTGCTCGACGAGACCGAGGAGAAACAAGATGGAGCGTGACGAGATCAAATCCATCCTGGAGAGTCTCTTGTT
>JBIOXP010000025.1:0-4122 GCA_044869705.1 Binatia bacterium
CTTGCCGTCGCAACGGTCGAAACCGTAAAAAAACGCGTGCCGCTGTTCATCGGCGTGACCAGCCCTAATCCGCGTGAAGTTGTCCAGAAGATGAACTTCGTCAAGGACCTCGGCGCCGACGGTGTTCTCCTCGGGGTTCCGTATTACGAGCCGCTGCACGTCCAGGACGCCATCAAGTTTTATCACGACATCGCCGACCTGTTCCCGACACTGAATATCGTCGTCTATCATAACCCCGACAATCACAAGTTTACGATTCCCGTGGCTGCGTTTAAGGAATTAGTCAAAAAGTCAAACATCATCGGGATGAAGGATAGTCATCGCACGACGCAAGCATTCATGAACCTGCAGAGAATCGTGGCTGGTAAAATCAGCGTCTTCGTGAATCAGACGCAGCTCTATCCGTATTATGCGATGGGCGCGGCGGGATGCTGGTCAACCGAAGTTTGGATGGGTCCGTGGCCGATTCTTTACCTACTCGAGCAGGTACGCAAAGGTGACAATCAAAAGGCAATGGCAGTGATTGAGGATCTTGGTGGTGTAGGCGCTGGTAAGCCGGTTCCTGGCTCCGGCAACAAGCGCCCGCAAGAGTTCGCGGATTATTGCAAAGTGGGCCCGACCCGGGTGCCTTTCGTTACCTTTCCAGAAGCCAAGCTTGCGGAAGCCAAAGGCCGCGCCGCCCACTGGATGGAACTGAACAAAAAATACCGGCCTCTGGTTGAAGCAATGCGATCACGGCCTGCCGCGTGATCAACAGAGCGGAGCATGATCAAAAAAGCCCTCGGCATGCCGAGGGCTTTTTGTTTTCAACGATTGAACGCGCAGCGAAACTCTGCTACCCGTGCGCATCTACGGTTTTTCCGGCTGGCTTTTGTCGCTGTCTCTTAACGCAATGCGAAAACCGTTTGCTTGCCAAAAAACCGCTATGCCCTTATGATATCTAGCAAAATCAACATGAGCTGCCGGAGGATTGGATGGGTTTTTACGCGGAGCCGTGGTTGCGTGAGGCGCGAGACAAGGTTCGGTCGGTTCCTGAGGAGATCGGCGGGCAGAACGCCGCAATCGGCGACTTCGACAAGTTAGCTGATGCCGTGGAAAAGGCGATCAAAGCTGCCCTGATTGAAAACCACGGTAGCTTACCTCGACAGCATGATCATAGCCAATTAGTATCAATGTGCCGCTCCACTGGCGTTTGGGACATCCTCCCACCAGCTTTGCAAGGACTGGTCGAAGAGATTGAATCGTATCGGTCGAGGAAGGCAGCCGCCATCGGCGATCCGATATCGAGCGGATCGGCTGATCAATCTTCCGTGGAACAATTGCAAAGATATTTCTTCGTCGCGCGCCGTCTCATCGATTACATGGAATTCCATGTCATCGGCAACGATTCCGTCCTCAAGCGTTTGAAAGTAGCCTAGCTTCCCATCCAGCACCATACACCCGTTGGCGGGCCGAACCGCGCGGGCGAGTCGGGCGCCAATTTGACACCCATCTTGTTCCCACTGAAAACGACATTGACATCGAGATCGGCCGTAGCTAGATTGCGCGCAATCGATGGCCATTTTGTTTTTTTGTCGCTGCTTTACAGCTGAAGCAGTTTTCCCACTCATCGTTTCCCGATCACGTTTTTTCCGCAGCGTTTGCCTCGTGGCCGCGGTTTTTTTTCAACCGATCAATGTCGTTGCTTCCCAGTCAGTGGGCGAATTCCGCTGGGCGGGCGATCCGGAAGGCGGCGCGCCCTTCGTTGAAGCCGATCCGCTTCGCCCGGATCAACTCGTCGGCTTCGATGTCGAAATTGCCGAGCTCATTGCCCGAAAACTAAATCGCGCACCGCGGTTCATCAACATCACTTTCACCTCGATCGATCAATCCATCGAGCGGGACGACGCCGAGATTGGTCTCGGCGGTGTCGAAGATACGCCCGCGCGGCGCGCCGCCATGGCGCCAACGATCCCCTATTATGAGTTTCGCGAAGTGTTGAGCGTGCGCAATGCCGACCGAGAACGGTATCAAAGTCTCGCCGATCTCAAAGGCAAGCGGGTGGGAACCCTTGGTGGAACGATTGCGTACGAGATCTTGCTCAACGCCGAACGTGAGTTCGGTGTTGAGCCCGTTTCGTATGACGACGATGTTCACCCCTATAGCGATCTCGTGATCGGCCGGATCGACGCCGTGCTCCTGGACAATGTGTTAGCGGAGCGGCGCGGTCGTGCGTTGTCCGGCTTCGCGATTCAGCCGCAAAGCGTTGCCCTCGGCCACTACGTCGGTATTTTGGCGGCGCGCAACAGCGCGCTCCGAGATCAGATCAATGACATTTTACGTGCCGCCATGCGTGATGGCAGCTTGGAACGAATTTTCCGCAAATGGCGCGTCTGGAACAATGACCAACCGCGGCTCTATGCTCGACTACTCTCGGCGCAACCTGTGCCTGCCGTGACCGGGTTTGAAGCCTCGCCGATGGCACTCACGGCGTGGGCAACCATCTTACGTTATCTCCCATCCCTTCTTCAGGCCTCAGTGGTGACGATTGTGCTTTCCTGTTTGGCAATGGGCCTGGCAATTCTCCTGGGGATTTCGATCGCCACCGGCCGCGTCTACGGCAATCGCGTCCTGCGCACGCTTTTAACCGGTTATGTCGAGGTCATGCGCGGCACGCCGATCCTGCTCCAGCTGTTCGTTCTCTATTACGGCATCGCTGATCTGATCCGGCTTCCGGCATTTGGCGCGGCGCTCCTCGGTCTCGGCCTGAACTACGCTGCATACGAAAGCGAGATTTATCGCGGCGCCTTGCAGGCCGTACCGGTGGGGCAACTCGAGGCCGCGCGTATTTTGGGCTTGAGCGAGAGGCGGGTGATGACGCTGGTACGCGGCCCGCTGGCTATGCGCTTCGCGCTGGCGCCGATGACCAATGACTTCATCGCATTGCTGAAAGACTCTTCACTCGTCTCTGTCCTGACAGTATTCGAGCTCACAAAACAGACGCAAATTTTCGCCACCAATACCGGTAGCTGGGTCATACCGGGGCTGCTCTGTGCCGCGCTCTATCTGGCAATGTCGCTACCGCTTGCGACACTGGCACGTCGGCTCGAGCAGCGCTGGAAGCTGTCAACGATATGAATCACTGCGTGCTGCGTTTGCAAGAAGTCACGCTGCTTCGAAGTGGCCGGCAAGTGCTCGCGGGAATCAGTTTTGACGTTCACCGTAGCGAATTGGTCGCGCTAATGGGTCCGTCGGGTGTCGGTAAGACAACGATGCTCCGTGTCATTGCCGGGCTCGAAGCATTTCAGTCGGGAATCGTGCAAGTCGAAGAGATCACCTTGAACGGCGCAAACGGTCATCGCCCGGCAACGCTTCGTGATCTCCGCGCCAAAGTCGGCATGGTCTTTCAATTTCATCACCTCTTCGAACACCTCTCGGTGCTCAAAAACGTCTGGCTTGCTCCGGTTTACGCGCGGGGAATGCCCCAACGAGAGGCGGAAAACCGCGCTCGCGCACTACTTGCGGCGCTCGGGGTTGAACATCGGGCGCATGCGCTCCCGCACGAGCTTTCGGGCGGCGAAGCACAGCGTGTTGCGATCGCGCGCGCCCTAGCGGTGGATCCGCCGCTGTTATTGCTGGACGAGCCGACGGCGTCCCTCGATGCGAATCGCCGCGCGGAGCTTCGCGACCTTCTCCGCGGCTTGACGAGAGAAGGACGTACCCTGCTGGTTGCCACCCATGACGAAGAGTTCGCGCGCGCCTGCGCATCTCGAGTGCTGCGCGTTCGAGAAGGCTCGGTGTTCGACGACACCGCGATTGCTTGATTTGGAACTTTTAGAAGTTACCCGCCGTATTCTTCTATTTTTATTTTTGTCTTGTCATCGCAAAGATTTTGCGCATACTGAGATACAATGCCGAACGTGTTGCGAAACGGCGGATTCAACAAGCGATCCGATGGTCAGCGGATAGCGCTGGATGAGTGGGGGTACCCGAGTGGAATGGTTTGGTGCCCGATGAAGATGAGCGGAATGGCGTTGATGAAATGCGCCGAGCTGCAAAAGCAGTTCGGATGCGGAACACTGCGGCAGCTTAGAAGCATTTCGGTCAGCAAGCCGAATCACGTGCCATTTTTCTGGCCTTGGC
>JBIOXP010000026.1:0-8492 GCA_044869705.1 Binatia bacterium
TTACGCCGCAGTTTCTACAAAAATTGTCCTGCGGCTCGATCTGCGTGCCGCATCGGCGACAAATCATCAACAAAGCCTCCTTTGCTTCATCTTTTGTCAAAGTAACGAATACCGGACGAATCTGTCAATTATCTCCGAGCATTGAATTGAAATTGCCAAGCGGATAGAAAAAGTTTGATGGGCAAAACCTGCACGCTTCATGAAGCTATCGCGCGCGACGTGCAGGACGGCATGACGATCGCGATGGGCTGCGCGTTGGAATCTCTCATTCCCTTTGCTGCGAGCCATGAAATTATTCGTCAGAACCGAAAGAATCTCGCGCTGGTAGCGCCGATCTCGGATATGCAATTCGACCAGCTGATCGGCGCCGGATGCGCTAGAAAAATCATCGCATCGTGGGTCGGAAACGTCGCCGCCGGCCTCGGCCACAACTATCGCCGTGCCGCCGAATCGGGTATTCCCCACTCGGTCCAGATCGAGGAGCACTCCAACTTCACGATCGGTCTCGGTCTTCAAGCCGGTGCGATGGGAGTTCCGTTTCTGCCGACCCGCACGATTCAGGGAAGCGATTTCGCCGCAGGCGAGCCCTTCAGAGAGGTGCATTGCCCGTTTACAGGCGAGCCGTTAATCGCGGTCCGTGCCATTCGTCCGGACCTCACCATTCTGCACGTGCAGCGGGCCGATGCCGAAGGCAACGCGCACGTTTGGGGTAATCTTGGTGTCATGCGCGAGGCTGCTTTGGCTGCACGAAAAGTTATCATTACCTGCGAGGAATTGGTCGACCACGAAGTCATTCTAAGCGACCCCAATCGCACGGTGATTCCGGGCTTCGTGGTATCGAGCGTCGTGGCGCAGCGTTGGGGCGCGTTCCCTTCGCCGACGCAAGGCTATTCGCGCCGTGACGATGATTTTTACTTCGAGTATCATCAGGCAACCCGCACGCGTGAAGGGTTCGAGGGCTGGCTGCAACACTGGGTGCTCGACGTCCCTGACCACCAGACATTTCTGGATCGATTGGGCAACGATCGGATTGAAAATCTCAAACCGAAAACCGACGCGCTGGCGGCGCCCGCCAGATTTAACTACTGATCGCGGAGGAGGACAACATGAAAACAATAGCGTCGCTAAAACTTACCGATGAAGGCTGCGATATCATCGTTCGGGCCGCCATCGAGAAGGCCAAAGAACTGAAGCAGATCGTCAGCCTCTGCATTGTCGATGCCGGCGGACATCTAATGGCGTTCAAGCGCATGACCAACGGACGAACGCACAATACGCTGATCGCGCAGGCCAAAGCGCGTTGCGCGGCACTCACCACGGCCGCTACGGGAAAGAAGGGCCGTGACGGAGCCGAAATCCCTGATCATCAGGTGCTCGCCCAAACTCTCGCTGTCGGTCCCGGTTGGTTCATCAGCATCGAAGGCGGTTTGCCGATTACCGTCGAAGGCCAGTGTATCGGCGGGGTCGGCTGCAGCGGCGCGCCGGCAGCCATCGACCGACAAATCGTGCAGGCGGGAATCGACGCTTTCAGCAAAGCCTGAGAGTGTTGCAATTGGCGGGCTCATCGCCAGGAAGTAAAGTCCTGGAGTCACCGGAATCGCCATAATGCGTGGACAAAAATCCCCCTTTCATCCCCCTTTGGCAAAGGGGGAAAGAGGGGGATTTTGCGTTCGACCACCCTTTACTTAAGAATGATGCCGCCTTCTATGGGCGCGCCGGACGGCAATTTGAATTGATGCGCTTGCAATGGCGGTTCATTTGAACTCAGCAAGACAATGCTTCAAGGATGGTTCGCGCCAGTATTCCGCTAGATATCAGGATGTAATCTCCCACCAGTTTTTATTGACGTCGCTCAACAGAAAGTGCGCGCGCCCGTTGGTCTGGAGCTCTCTCAGTTCGCTGATCCCGAGCTCTTTGCCTTTTCTGGAGAACTCTTTGTGCGCGTCTTCGACTTCTTCGGGAGTGGCGACCTGAAGCGTAAATCGGTTTGCTTCCGAGAGATAATCTCGGTGCTTCGTCGGCAGCACGACCACGTACCACGGCCCGGTCGGTACCGTAATGTAAGTCGACATGCGCCCGCCGCCGATGATCGAGAGTCCCAGCACGTTAGCCAAGAACTCGTCGCTTTTTGCTTTGTCGTCGCAATCGAGAGTCCCGTGGGTCATCGCCTGCGGGATGTAACCGCGTCCCGGAAACTGCTCTTCGCCGAGCGGCGTGGTCCAGTGCGGTGCCGCGATCTTGCGGCCCTGTTTGATGGCTGCCGGATTGTAGTATTCGATTTCGAGATCATTTCCCCCCGGCTCTTTAAAATAGATCGAATAGGCGAAATGCGCTTCATGCGGTGGGGTTACGCTTTTGATCTTGTACTGCTCCTTGTGAGCGGAAAGATATTCATACGCTTTGGGAATTTCCTTCGAGTTCGCGACCCTGAAGCCATAGTGATTCGTATGCGGTTTATTCTTACCGTTGGGCCCGGCCTCATGAATGACCAAACGCCATGCCGTGTTGGGATGTTTGACGGTCGCCCGGCGCTCCGTGCGTTCAATCACCTGCGCGGCCAATAGATCAGTGAATATCGGCAGCGTCTCATCGAGCGAACGACACTCGTAATGACCCTCGCTCAGGGCAATCGGCTTCAACATCGTTGTCTCCTTGGAATTCAGTGTTTTAGCGCCCTTACAAGTTAATTATTCAGGAGGCCGTTGCGCTTGTCAATTGGCCGGTCCGTTGAAACGGCGGCATGCGCACTTCGGCGCCGGATTTTGCGCACTCCTCTTCGAAGATTTTTCGGATCATTGGATCTTCGTCCTCGTATTCGATCTGCCAACCGCCATAGGCCAACGGGACATCGGATTGAATCTTGCCCGGCTGAAGCTTGTACTTGCGGCTCAGAATCTTCAATGCAAGATAACGCGCCGGTTCCGCGCTGGAATTAAAATGTTGATGAAACCAACCTTCCGGCGGGACCACGATCGAACCCGGCCTCCAATCGACACGCGTCATTTCCTTTCCTTCAGGCCAGAGAAGCGAATAGCCCTTGCCGGTGAGAATGAAAACATGCGCGCCGGGACCATGCCGGTGCGCCTTCTTGTAAATCCCTACCGGAAACCGGGACACGTGCGAGCCCATCATGCTTTCCGACATCTCGAAAAAAATCGTCGCGTTCCCTTTGCCTCGTTCCGTCCAGGCAACCGGCTCGATGTTGATCGCATCCGCGACAAAATTAGTTTCGACGACACGATCACTGTACAGTTTGCCGCTGCCCGCGAAATAACCGTCCTCGCCTTTGAATCGATCGGTGAATGCATAGGGATTGTTGATGACGAAATCTTCACAGTGAAATAAATTGAACACCAGCGGTGCCGTCGTGACCGCGAGCAAGCGCGCTTCACGGTCGCCCTGGCCGTTGAAATGCTGATAGGAAGCATTCAGCGGAATCGCGAAAAGGCTTCCCGTCTGCCACTCGAAGCTTTGCTTTGCGCCGTTCGTTTGCCAGACGGTGGTCGCGCCCCGGCCGTCGAGCACATAGTAGAGCGCTTCATAGATATGGCGCTGCGATTTCAGATTCTTCCCCGCGGGAATACCGACAACAAACGCGTCATCGAGATAACCCGTACCATCGAGCATAATGTAGACACCGGTGCCGCCCACGCGCTCCCAAGGCTTGAGCGGGATCGTATAAAGATCTTCCACGAAAAAACCGCGAATGACGTCGATTCCCTGAGAGCTGATCCAACGATCGTACGGCGTATCCATCACCTCGACTTTGCGCTCGACTTTTTGATAGGACGGAGTCTTAATGGTTTCGGTCATCGAACCCTCCACTGTACTAATACTGCTTTTTATCCTGGAATCGCGCGCGCCATCAAGCCGAGCCACGGGACACGTTATTCCAAAAGCAAAACCTCTCCAATAAGAACTCACCGTTCGTCGTACGACAAACCAGTATTACCCGAGCATCGCAGAGCGCAGTGTCCTTCGATACGATGTCTTGCTGCTGGCAGCGCTAACATCATCGGCCATCCGATTTCCCGAGTAGCGCGCAGTGCGTATCAAGGGATATTCTTCCTAGTCCCGTTACGCCCCTCGCTACGCGCCCGATGCCGCTCGCTACCCGGGGACTCGGTGCTTTGGATACGCTTCTTTTCCGAGACAAAAAACCTATGTTCAACTCTTCACTCCATCTAAACAGGCCGTCCATTTCATCGTTCCCTTAGATTCAGCCAAGTGGTTACCCTGCGCCGTCCCGCCGAGCCAATTTATCGTGAGCCAGGCGGAGAAAGCCGTGATATCGCATCTGACGTCAGTTCGTTTGACAACAATGAACCATTAACCCATATGGATACTCAGACGGAAAATCCCGGGAGAGACCGCAATGACTGAACGAGCCGCGATCAACTTCGTCACGGCGCTAAAAACCGGCGCCGGACTGCAGGATGAATTTATCTACTACATGTCCTTCGACGACTATAAAAAATTTCCCGATCCCTTTCCGCGCACAAAATTTACGGTTGAAGAAGTTCAACAAACCGTCGGCAGATACCCAAACCCGCAAAAACCGGGCGAACCTTTTCAGTGGGATATTCACGGCCGATTACTCAGGCCGGTTAACGTTTCTATTCCCGATACGGCAGTGGTGATGATTCACGGCGGCGCAGTGAACGAATACGAATTTATTTTTACGCCGGACGGCCCGGAAGAATATCCTGATCTGACTCGAACCGATCCGGCCAAAGCCCGCGTCGGCGTCGCGCAGCACATCGCATCTCTTGGCGTGCCCGTGCTGGCGATCTCATTGCCGGGCCATTATAGCCGTAAACCGTGGCCTCCCATTGCCGAGCGCCGACCTGAGTTCGTGATCGGCCAAATTCCGGACGACGAGGAGCTTAAGAACCGTTTGGCGGTCTACACGTTCAGAATGTGCGTCGAGGCGATCAAAACACTGGTGGAAAAGACTCTCGATGAGTCGATTTTCATGTGGGGCCATTCAACCGGCGGAGAGTATTTTTACTTGATGGAGCAGTTCGGACTCAAAAACAAACTGATCGGTGGCCTTGGTTTCGGCACGGGAATGCCGGCCTGGGTGCGCAAAGAGTGGGATTTGGCCTGCGCGACAAAAACTCCCGAAGAGCGCGCGGCGCCGTTTCGAAGTCTTACCGATCTCAGTCGCCGTTCGCCGGCCGGCTATGCCAAAAGTGGCTATGTGGGGCCCAACCAACCTTGGGGTACGGTTGAGCGATGGTTCGAGCTCGAAAATCACCGCCGACCGCAGTTCAAGCCATTTTTACAAGACATCGAGCACAGCGCGCATGACGTGCTGCTGCCGGAGATCAAAAAGATTTCCGGACTCCCTGACGAAGAATTGTTCGTCACCTACAAATCCGACTTGCATCGTTTACGCGGCAAAAAGCTACTGCACATTGTCGGAGAATACGACAAGGGGCACTGGATCGAGGGCGGTGAACGCGGACTGCAGTTCCGCCGCGAAGTGTACGCATTTCACCGCTTCAAACCGTACGCCGACGATTTGCGCCTAGTCGTCGTGCCGCAGCTGACCCATTACGGCCACGTCGAAAGTTACAATGAGCGGCTCGCAAACCTGATGGTCACCGGCTTCAAGGAATACTTCTGCGGCTAAATCTACTTCCGCCGCTGCCCCGCCGCATTGGCTTGACAGGATCTCCCGTGTAACTTACAGATTGCTCTCGATGCAAAGCTCCACACGACGCGCTCGCACCCATTTGCGCCGCGTGCTTTCGCACTGTTTCGCGATAGCGCTGGTATTCTCCGCAACGCGGGCGACGGCGGAACCGTTGCGCATCGCCTATACTTCGATCGCGGTAGTCTATGGCCCGTTATGGCTCACCAAAGAAGCGGGCATTTTCAAAAAATACAACATTGAGCCGGAGTTCATCTATATCGCCGGCGGTCCACCGTCACTGCAGGCGCTCATCGCCGGTGATGTCGCGATCTCTTTCACTGCCGCCGGTGCAACGGTGGCAGCCAACCTGCAAGGTTCGGACGTCGTACTCCTTGGCGCGACCATCGATTCACTGCCGTTCGAGCTATGGTCCATTCCAACCGTCAAGCAGCCCGAGCAGCTCAGGGGCACAAAGCTCGGCGTCAGTCGCATCGGCGCGACTACCGATTTCATTGCGCGCTATCTATTGAAGAAATGGCATCTCCAACCGGATAGAGAAGTCGCGATTTTTCAAACCGGCTCGGGACCGCAGGTGTTCGCCGCACTCAAGGGCGGCGCGGTTCAAAGCGGCGTGCTCTCCACCGGACCGGAGACGCTCAACGCAGAAGCGGCGGGTTTTTTTCGCCTCGCCGATGTTTCGAGTTCGGGCTTGGTTTATCCGTTCGGCCCCTTTGCCGCGCGCCAGACATTTTTGAAGACGCACGCGGATCTGGTGATGCGATTCATGAAAGCTTACGTCGAAGGGATCCATCGGTTTAAAACGGACAAGGCGGCAGCGTTGTCGGTACTGGAAAAATATACCAAGCAAAAACCGACGCCGGCCGCTGAGAAAATCTACCAGCTTTACGCGACCAAATATTTCAAGCGCGCTCCCGAAGCGACGCCAGCTGCGCTCCAAACAATCCTTGAAGAACTCTCCACGACGCGTACTCTGCCCGCGGGCATGACGCCGGTGCGGTTCGCCGAATCGAAATTTATCCGCGAATTGGTCGCCGACGGTTTTGTCGATTCGCTCTACAAAACCCGCTGATCACTTCGCGAGGAGACCTATGCTAATGAAACGCGATCATGCCAGAGCAGGACAACCGCTGCGGCGATATTGCCGTCGTTTAGCCGCGCTCCTTGCGAATTCCCCCTCGGCACTAAACCGGTGGCGCATTGATCTCGGAGCCACGAGGCACCCCCATCTCGCAGCCAAGGAGCCATCGCCATTTCGATCGTGATCGTCGCCATGCCGTATGGCATTCTGGATCCGGAACGGCTGTCGAAGGCATCGCGCATCAGCATGGAACGGGCCATCGATTGGTGGCAAAAATCCATGCTGACGTCAAAGCACAAAACCTATTTCGTGCTCGCGGGCTACGATATCGATCAGGGACAGGAGATCAAGCTGCGCCGGGGAATCATCGAGGAGACCGTTCATGAACCCGAGCTGCTGGCGAACCTGATCGAAGTCTCGGCGCGAAACGAGACCGCTTTAGCGCAAAAAATTGCTCGGGTCCGCGCTCTCCTGCCGGTGGAAACCATGACTGTCTTTGTCGAATCGCGAAACGCCGTAAGCGTCAAGGCGATCTTCAAGCGCAAGTTTGGCAAGACGCTGCAAATCCGTAAATTCAAGGCAAAATTTGAATTCAATCACCAATGGATTACAACCTCGACATCGTTCGCCTGGCTTTCCCGCAACTGGTTTTTGCGAATTTGGTTCGAGGCAAAAAGACGGATGGGACGGGGACTGAGAAAGAGGATTCGCTACTGGTTTCGCTCGTGAAAATGCCAAGGGGCGCAGCATGCTGCGCCCCTACATCTGAATTTTAGCTTTACGCTACTTTGGAGATCTTGGCGTTCGCCTCGGCCGAAAAGCCGCGTTCCAACCACCAACGAGCGATTTCACTGCCCGTCGCGAACCATACCCCTTTATGCGCCTTCATGTAGCCGATGATTTCCGATAACGTCTTGGCGCGGCCCGGACGGCTGGAAATATACGGATGAAATTGGAACGGGCAGAAGGTCGGGGCCAAAGCCGATTCCTCATAGAATTGATCGAACATCGCCTTCCAGACCACCAAAGTATCGTTGGGGTTTCCTGAATCGCGGTGCCCATACGTGCGTCCGTCGCCGAACGGCTGACGCGGCAACTCCACCAATTTTTTCTTGCCGCTTTGCCAAAAAAACGGCAGATCGTGCGCGAAAGAATTGCTGTTCCACAGATAACCCTGCTCCAACAACAGCTCCAAGCTGTTCGGGCTCTGCGTGCACGAGCGCCAGCCAAACGGCCGTTTCTGCGCGCGATTGAGAATCATGTCCGTGGTTCGTTTGATCACGTCGCGCTCTTCTTCTTTGCTCAAATCGCGCGCCACCTCGTGATGATAACCGTGACCGGCGATTTCATGCCCCTGAGCAGCGATCGCGGCCACCGCTGCGGGATAACGTTCGGCAATGCCGCCGCAGGTAAGAAATGTCGCTTTGACTTCGTGACTGGATAGAATACGCAGAATACGCCAGATCCCTGTGTTCGGACCGTATTCGCCCTGAGTGTATTCCTCGTGATTGATGCGGCCGTTCTTGTCAGGCTTCACATCTTCGCCGCCCTGAAAGTCGAAACTCAAAAACACCGCGATCCGCGCATCGCCCGGCCATTGAACTTTGCCGTTCGAATGTAGTTCTTGAAGCGCCATTGAACCTCCTTTATTTTCGGATTTAGGAGTATGTTAATTGGATAGTGATTTTCACCAGACGGCATTATTGATAAACCACCACTCCTTTCGTTGCAACTTGTCTGAATTCACATTGT
>JBIOXP010000027.1:0-12806 GCA_044869705.1 Binatia bacterium
GTGTGATAAACAAGAGCTACAATCCAAACTCGACAGGAGGTTTGCATGGCAAATTTAGAAGGGCAAAAGGCGCCGGCGTTTACTCTGCCGGGGAGCGACGGCAAAAAGCATTCGCTTTCCGACTATGCGGGCAAGAACGTGGTCCTGTGGTTTTATCCGAAGGATGACACGCCGGGCTGAACCAAAGAGGCGTGCGGGTTCCGCGACGCTATTCAGCCGGTCACTCAAGCCAACGCAGTCGTTTTAGGCGTCAGCCGTGACAGTATCGAGTCGCACAATCAATTCATAGAAAAGTTCCATCTGCCGTTCGCTTTGCTGTCGGATCCCCAGCTGGAAGTCATGAAGACGTACGGCGCGTGGGGTCCGCGGCAGAATGCTCAAGGCGAAACGGTCGAAGGACCCATTCGGTCCACGGCATTAATCGGACCTGATGGAACCGTGAAGAAACACTGGATACCGGTGGGCAATGCCGAAGCGCATCCGGCCGAAGTCTTAGAATTCCTAAAAAAATAACTGCGCGCCCGGAGGCGGACGACCCTTCCCGTCTCCGGGCCGCTGATTCGGCAACTGCCACTCGCACTGCTCGCCAGCTCCCGATGGGGAAACTCAAAGCCGACCTCGATCTGCACAAACTGGAAATCTTTTATTGGGTCGCTGAACTCCAAAGCTTTTCTCAAGCTGCAGAGCTGCTTTCATTACGCCAGCCCACCGTCAGTGCGCATGTCCAGGAACTGGAAAACTCGATTGGCGGTAAGTTGCTCTATCGAATTCACGGGCGCGTCAGTTTGACGCCCCTCGGACAACTCCTCGCGGGCCGCGCCAAGAGCTTGCTGGCGTTCAAAAGGGAAACGGTGGCGGCGCTGGAGCAGTTCCACGGCACGCTGACGGGCGAGCTGTGGATCGGCGGCAGCAATATTCCGGGTGAATACTTTCTGCCGCTGAAACTCGGTGCTTTCGCGAACAAGTATCCGGCGGTCAGGCCTATCCTCCGAATTGGCGATTCGGCGAGCATCGTGGAGGATGTGCTCGACGGCAAGGTCGAACTCGGGGTCGTCGGATACTTAGCGGACGATTCGCGACTGCGTTTTGAGAAGATCTGGAACGACGAAATGGTGCTGGCCGTACCCCGCGAACATGCATGGAGCCGGCGCAAGAGCGTGACCCTGGCGGAGCTCCGTTCGGAAAAATTTATTTCTCGCGAGCGCGGCTCGGGGACGCTCGACTCATTGCGCCAACTCGTAGCCAGTGAGGGAAAACCGCTGGATCAGGTGGTGAAGGTCACGATGGAGCTGGGGAGCACGCAGGCGATAAAGGAGGCACTGCTCGCTGGGTTCGGGCTTTCCATTCTCTCCCGCATTTCGATCCGTCGCGAACTCGCCGAAGGAACGCTCGTAGAGGTGTCCATCCGTGGCTTGACGATGGAACGTAGTTTCTACGAAATTTCTCACGCCCGCAGACCGTTTCACCCAAACGCGCAAGCGTTTCACGAATTTCTGAAGCTGACCGAATAGTTTTTTCGCACTAGGGGTTGACTTAGGCAGCTCCATAGGCAAATCCTATTCTCTATATAGTTAAAACGGATTTGTCATGGGAAAAGCAGTGTCACGAGTGGCTTCGCCCAAACTGGCTGCCTTTCGAGAGCAGTTCATTTCGGCTTGGAGCCGGACGGATCGAATTTTTTCGCTGATCGGCCCCAACGCCATGCTCGAGAAACCGATCGTGTGGCGGCATCCTTTCATTTTTTATGTCGGGCATTTGCCAGCGTTCTCCTGGAATCAAATCTGCGGCGCAATTCTGAACTGGAGCTCGTACAACCCTTACCTTGATGATCTTTTTTGTCGCGGTGTCGACCCGGACGTCGACACCGGCGCATGCCACTGGCATCCGGAAGTGCCTGACGAATGGCCGAGCTTGACCGAGACCACGAAGTATCGCGACAAGGTTCGCGCGGCAGTTCTGGAGGCGCTGTCGCTGCTGCCGCTCGAGTCGAGCAGCGACGTGATGGTGAGTGGCGGTCGGGTTTTTCAACTGGTGCTCGAGCACGAGTACATGCACCAGGAAACGCTCCTCTACATGCTGCAAGAGTATCCAATCGAGCGGAAATTGCGGCCACGCTGGCCGGTTCGGTATTCCTTCAAGCAAGGGCCAAGCGGCCGGTCGGTCCGGGTTTCATCAGGACTCGCTCGTATCGGGAGTAGGTTCGATGCCAGCGAGTTTGGTTGGGATAACGAGTTTGGCGAGACACTGGTCCAGGTCCCGGCTTTCAACATCGACTCGTTGCCCGTGACCAATGGCCAGTTTTTCGAGTTTATTGATTGCGGCGCATACGACGATCGGCAATTTTGGCGGAAGGAGGATTGGCAGTGGAAAGTTCGAGAGCAGCGCGGCCATCCGTCGTGCTGGTCGCGTCGGGACAGCTCCTGGATTTATCGAGCGATGTTCGATGCGCTTCCTTTGGAGCAAGTATTCAGCTGGCCGGTTTACGTGAGCTTGGCCGAAGCTCGCGCATACGCCTCTTGGCGTCGCATGCGTTTACCTACGGAAGCGGAGTTCCATCGTGCCGCCTATTATGGCCCGGACGAACGGGAATCGATTTTTCCGTGGGGGAACGCCAGTCCGGAAAGACGGCACGGCAATTTTGGCTTTGCCTCGTGGGCGCCGACTCCGGTGGGGTCCAACCCGGCGGGCGCGAGCCGATGGGGAATATCCGAACTGGTCGGTAATGGCTGGGAGCTGACCGATACGCCGTTAATGCCGCTTCCCGGATTCACGCCCTATATCGCTACCTATCCCGATTATTCGGCGGATTTCTTCGACGGCAAGCATTTCGTTCTGAAAGGCGCATCCTGGGCGACTGATTCGGAATTGCTGCGACCGAGCTTTCGCAACTGGTATCAGGCGCATTATCCTTACGTCTTTGCCAAATTTCGTTGCGTCGCCGACCCATCCTGAGGAGGCTCACGAGTGAAAGCTTTGTGGGAGAATACCGTTGTCGCGCCATTCGCCGTTGTGGTCGAGGCAGCCATCGCTTTCCTCCGCAATAAAGCGCGAATTTTTCCAGGCCAGCAACACCCAGATCGCCGTGGCAAGGCCGTGCGAGCTATTACGAACTCGCTCGGGAGCACGTGAATAAAGAGGCCGCCTGGTACTATTCGGAACCCAATGAAGCCGCCAAAATGATCAAAGGCTGCATCGCATTTTCCCGCGGAGCGCGTATTGATTAAGGCACTGGAGACAAGGAATCACACCGATGAAAGACCTTGAGGGTCAGAAGGCGCCGGCGTTCAGCTTGCCAGGCAGTGATGGGAAGCAACACTCGTTGGATGAGTTCAGAGGCAAGACGGTTGTTGTGTTTTTCTACCCGAAGGACAGTACGCCGGGTTGAACCAAGGAAGCTTGCGGGTTCCGCGAGCTGAACTCTCAGTTCAAAAAGGCCAATGCCGTCGTAGTCGGGATCAGCAAGGACAGCATTGATTCGCACAAGAAGTTTGCCGACAAATTCAAACTTCCCTATCTTTTACTTTCGGACCCGCAGAGCGACGTGATGAGGAAATATAACGCCTTCGGTAAAAAGATGATGTACGGCAAGGAAGTGCAGGGCACGATACGCTCCACTGTGGTCATTGGGCCGAATGGCGACATCACGAAGCACTGGCCAGCGGTGAAGAAAGCGGACAGCCATCCGGAAGAAGTATTGCAGTATCTAAAGAGCCTCTGATCCATTGCCGAAAAATCTCTCGGTGCGGTTGACATTAAGAGCCTAACGGCTATATTTGGCCCATCGTTAATTCCTATTGCATTCAGAGGGGGAGTCTATGAATCGCCGTGAGTTTCTCAAGCGCGGAGTTTCCGTATCCGCCGGCGTGGCGCTCAGCGGGCTACCGCAATTTTCGCGGTTCGCCAGCGCCAATGATTCGAAGTGGCGGGCTTTCGAAGTGACGACGCGGATCGATATTGCCGATCCTGTGGGCGCGAGCCGTACCTGGGTACCCGTGCCGTTGATGAACAACACAGATTATTTCAAACGGGAACCGGATAGCTGGAGCGGGAACTATAAATCCGTTCGCGAAGTGCAGACCGACAAGGTCGGAACCGGTTTGATATTTGCCGAGTGGGCTCCGGGCGAGAAGAACCCAACCCTTGAGCTCAAGAGCAGGTTCATGACGCAGGACCGCTGGGTTGATTTGAGCCAGAAGCCCAATGCTGCCATCAAAGAAAACAAAGCGATGCTGGACTATTTTCGTAAGCCGTCCAAGTACATCAGAACCGATGGGATTGTAGCCACGACGTCCAAAGGTATCGTCACCGGCTATAAAAATGATGTCGACAAGGCTAAGGCGATTTACGACTGGATCGTCGATAACACTTTTCGCGATCCCAAAGTGAAAGGCTGCGGCATCGGCGATATCACAACAATGCTTGAAAGCGGTTATCTGGGCGGCAAATGCGCCGATTCGAATGCTCTTTATGTCGGGCTTGCCCGTGCGGCGGGTTTGCCGGCCCGCGATGTTTACGGCATCCGGGTGGCCGGCTCAACGGAGTTCAAAAGCTTGGGTAAGGCCGATGACGTCACGGGTGCTCAGCACTGCCGCGCCGAAGTCTATTTGAATGGATACGGCTGGGTCCCTGTGGATCCGGCGGACGTCCGCAAGGTGGTTCTTGAAGAGAATCTACCCGGCGATCAATTGCCGCTCGACGATGCGAAAGTGCAAAAAGCTCGCGCCAAACTGTTCGGCGCCTGGGAAATGAACTGGTTGCCCTATAATTACTCGCATGACGTCAAGCTGCCGCAGTCGCGCGGCCCGGAAATCGCTTACCTGATGTACCCGCAGGCCGAAACGGCCAATGGCCGCAAGGATAGCCTCGATCCGAAGAGTTTCACCTACTCGATCAAGTCGAAAGAAGTCTGACCGACGCCTGCACAAAGTTCCGTTCCGCGAAGCCTCCACTTTGGTGGAGGCTTCGTTGTTTTTGCCCTTCAAAAATTGCCGATCCGGAAAATCCCTCGACGCTGGCCGAGCGATCTTTTAATAAGGTGGCCATCGGAAATTTGTCGGTGTTGCTCCGAACGGACTTTTTCATCCCGTGTTGTAATGGTAATTGACTGCCGTATTGCTGAGAATGTCCACAGTTTTGTTATTCCGAGTGAAACGAGGAATCTTGCATCAGCTACATGCATCCCAAGATTTCTCGGCTTCACCTCGAAATGACATCTGCGACAAAGTCTCTTCTGAAGAAGGAAAAAAAAGAACGGGCTCGAATTTATTTGGAGCTTGAGAGTGCGAGCTGGTTTAACTTCTCAGCGCGGCTTCGATGGTTCGCGCCACGTAGACTTCGGTTAATTGCTTGCGATAATCCGCCGAACCGTTGATATCTTCAATCGGTTCGACGTTCCGGCAAGCTTCAGCTGCCGCCTGCTGAATAATCGCTGAGTCGAGCCGTTTTCCGCTGAGCATTTGTTCGACTCGCTCAGGCCGATACGCCTTATCGGTGACGCCGGTGATGCCGATCGCTGCCCGGTTGCAATTTGCGGCTGAGTCTACCGCAAGGCGGACGGCAACGCCGACGACCGCGAATCCCGACGAGCGCGGCGCAGCTTTCATATAAGCGGTTTTGTCGTTGCCGGTCACCGGCGCTCGAACTGCGGTGACAATCTCGTCCGGCTCGAGCACGCTCATCAACAAGCCCAGAAAAAACTCATCACACTTCACCCAGCGTTCACCGTTGGGGCCGTAAACTTGAATTTCCGCATCGAGCGCCATGATTGTTGCCGGCCAATCACCAGCGGGATCGGCATGGGCGATGCTGCCGCCGATGGTGCCGCGATTGCGCACCTGAACATCGGCGATGGTCGTTGCCGTTTGCGGCAGCAGCGGACATTTTCGCTTCAGCAGATCCGAAAATTCAATCTGCGCATGAGTTACCAGCGCGCCGATGACCAGTTGGTCGCCTTGTTCGATGATTTGGTCTAGCCCCGGCAAACGGCCGATGTCGACGACGAAAGCGGGCTTGGACAGACGCATTTTCATCAGCGGCAGCAGGCTCTGTCCGCCGGAAAGAATTTTTACGTCGTCTTTGTGGGCAGAGAGATACTGGACAGCCTCCGAGAGCGAGCGCGGCGCGAAATATTCAAACGGCCCCGGAATCATCTTAGAACGACCTCCGCTCCGTCTCAGGGTTGTGATTGGCCAGACGCCAAACGGCTTCCGGCGTCAGCGGCAGATCACGGACCTTGACGTTCAGCGCTTGTAGCGCGTCTTCCACCGCGCTCGCGATCGCGGCGGGCGAGGGGATTGCGGCGCCTTCTCCCGCGGCTTTCTGTCCGAGTGACGTAAAGGGCGAAGGTGAAGGACGGTGGATAACTTCGACCCGCGGCGTTTCCGCTGTCGAGCATTTGCCGTAATCGAGGTAGGTAATCGTCAGCGGCTGTCCTTCAGCGCTGTACATGAAACCTTCCCCAAGCGCGACAGCGATGCCGTGCGCCGCAGAGCCGTACACCTGCCCATTGACGACGTCGGGATTGATGACCGTGCCATTGTCGCCCACGATCAGATAGCGCTTCACCTCGACCATTCCGGTCCGCTTATCGACTTCCACCACGGCCGCATGCGCGCCGGCGGAGAAAGTAAACTGCGCGCGAACCAGCCGATCCGGGCCGGGAACGATATTCGGCTTAGCGTGTGGGAAAGTGTAGTAGTGTGTCGCCTGTAAGCCCGCCTCCATGCCCTCGGGTATTAGGTGCTGGTTATTGTAGGCGATGCGCCCGAGCTCGGCGAAGGTAACTTTCTTGGTTGTCGAGCCCGGCACCTGAACCACGCCGTTTTCGATGATCAATTCCTTCGGATCGACGCTGAGGACGTGAGCGGCGAGTTGCAAGACCTTTTCGCGCAGCTTGGTTGCCGCGCCGTGAATGGCCCCGATATCATAGAGATGAAAGTTGTTGCCGCTATTGGCCGCGGCGACACCCCATGGTGACAAATCGCTGTCGAAGGGGATACTCGTGCTGATCTGGTCGGGCGTGGTGCCGAGAACTTCCGCCGCCACCTGGGCGGTGGTGGTTTCGTGCGCCTGCCCGCAATTGGGCGAACCGAGATGCAAACTGAGCGTGCCGTTTTTCTCGATCTTGATGGTCGCGCCGTTAACCCCGCCGGAACCGGGCGGCTCTTTCATTTCCGGAAAGATCGCCATGTCGCGCGCGGCGTTTCGGCCGCCGGGCTCGACGCCGATCACGATACCGATGCCGATCAGCTTTCCTTGTTGGCGCGCTTGCTTCTGTTCCTCGCGCAGTTTGTCGTAATCGATTTTTTCGAGCAGCGTCGAAAGCAACCCGGGATAATCGCCGCTATCATAAACGTTGCCGCTGATCGTCCGGTAGGGCATTTCATTAGGCTGGATTAAATTTTTGCGGCGCACTTCGATGGGACTTAAATTCAGTTCCTGAGCGACGCGATCCATGGTGCGTTCCCAGATGTAGCACATGCCGGGTTTACCGATGCCGCGATTGGGAATGACCGGGCATTTGTTCGTCACCACGGCATTGCCGATCATGTGAATGGCCGGAGTCCGGTAGGTATTGGAAAGGTTGTTGAGCTTATTGGTGAAGTGAATCGTCAGCGTGCTGATCGAGCCGCCGACGTCGTCATACTCGTTGAAACGAAGACCCAGCACCGTGCCATCATTCTTTACGGCGGCTTCCACTTCGAATTCCTGGGCACAAGCATGGCCGCCGGCCATCATATGTTCGCTGCGGTCTTCGACCCACTTGACCGGTCGGCCGGTTTTGATCGCAAGCAGCGAAACCAGGACGACGTACTTTCGAATCAAATGGATTTTTTGTCCGAAGCCGCCGCCGACGTCCGGAATGATCACGCGCACGTCCTGCAATCCGAGCGCTTCGCGCACGCCGTCGTAGATGACTTCGGGAACCTGTGCGGTGACCCACACGGTCAACCGTTTGCTCGCGGCATCATAGGAGGCGATCACCACGAACGGCTCGAGGGGCGTCGAGCTGTAGCGATGAATTTTCAGATTCTCCCTAACCACACGGTCGGCCGACTTGAACGCCGCGTCGATGTCGCCGTACTGAAGCGAGCCTTGCCAGGCGAGGTTAGTGCCGAGTTCGTCGAACAGAGTTGCGGAAGAGGGCTTGATCGCTTCGCGGACGTCCACCACCGGCCTTAACGGCTCGTAATCCACTTGAATCAACTCCAGCGCATCTTCCGCGATGCCGCGCGTACGCGCGGCCACTGCTCCCAGCGGTTCACCGACGTAACGAACTTTCTCGATGGCGCCGGCGTATTCATCGATGGGCCGCTTGAGACCGGCCGCGTATCGCCCGGGCTTGAACGGTTTTGTCAGCCGCTTCACGTCTTCGGGGGTGACCACCGCGATGACGTCTGGATTCTGCAGCGCTTCCGACGCGTCGATGGAAATGATTTTTGCGTGCGCGTGCGGGCTTCGGAGAATCATGGCCTGAAGCATGCCCGGAAGGGTAAAGTCATCGGTATAGAGGCCGCGGCCGGTAACGTGACGCGGGCCTTCTTTGCTGCGGCTTTTGGCGCCAATAAATTTCTTTTCAGCCATGGTTCATTGTCGCTTTACTTCTGAATAATCCGCGGTCACTGTCGAGCTCTCCGTGTCATTTCGAGGAGGGCGAGAAATCCTTCCGAAGTCCGCCGCCTGCTTTTAGCCAGTGACGGTGCTCAGGTTTTTCGCCGCGTCTTTGACCGCGTCGACAATTTGCACGTACCCGGTGCACATACAGAGATTGCCGGCAAGCGCTTTGCGAATCTCCGCTTCGCTCGGGGTCGGATTGTTCTGCAGCAATGCGTAGCTCGTCATGACCATTCCCGGCGTGCAGTAACCGCATTGGAATGCGTAGTTTTTCACGAACGCTTCCTGCACTGGGTTGAGCTCGCCGTCGCGCGCCAGACCTTCGACCGTCGTGACTTCTCGACCATCGGCCTGAACGGCGAAATGAAGACATGATTTGACGACTTTGCCGTCGAGCAGCACCGAGCAGGCACCGCACTCGCCGACGATACAGCCGATGTGGGTGCCGGTGAGACCGAGGTTTTCACGGAGAAAATGCGCGAGGAGGATTCGCGGCTCGACGTCCTCCTGATAAACCCGTCCATTGACAGTCACCCGGATCGTTTGCTTCATATTTTACGAATACCTTGGGCCGCCGGATCGGTCAACGTGCGCGTTCGAACGCTTCGGCGGCAGCGCGGCGGACGAGCACTTTGACCAGCTCCAGCTTGTATTCCGCCGAGCCGCGGTTGTCGTCGGTGGGCTCGCACTCGCTCGATGCGACCTCGCCCATTTCGCGAAGTGTCTCGTTGTTGATGGGTCGGCCGCGCAGCACCGCTTCGGCCTTTTTCGCGTGAACAATCGTGGATCCGACGGAATTGAGGCCGAGCCGCACGTCCTCGCAAGCGCCGTTGTTGGTCTTCAAGGTCATCGCAACACCGACCGTGGCGAAATCTTCGATGCTGCGCGGCGTGAACTTGATATGGGACCAGCCGGGTCGCTCAGACGGCGGCACATGAATCTCGGTCAAGATCTCGCCCGGTTCAAGCGCGGTCTGATAATAATCGATGAAGAATTCATCGAGCTTGAGCGTGCGTTGGCCTTTACTGCTCGCAAGGGTGACCTCGGCATCGAGCGCAACTAGGCTCGCGCCGGGATCCGTCAGAGGGTCGCCGCCCGCAAGATTTCCTCCCACCGTGCCCATGTTTCTGATGCGCGGCTGTGCCACCTTGCGAAAAGTCTCGTGGAGAAGGGGATAATGCTTTTGCACGGCGGGCGAAAGCTCGATATCGCGGTGGCGCGCGCCCGCGCCAATGCGCAAACCGTCGTCGGGCTTGTAGGATATCCGGTCGAATTTTGGGATCCGCCCAAGCCCGATCACGACTTTGGGCGTCAGCAGCCGCTGCCGCATCATAATGAGCAAAGAGGTGCCGCCGGCGATCACCCGCGCATCATCGCGGTATTTTTCTAGCAAGCTGAGGGCTTTTTTCAGTGTGGTCGGTTCCTGATAGTCAAAACGGATCATACGTTTATTTTGGATTTTCGATTTTGGCTTTTAGATTCTGGTCTATCCAATCGCGTTTACCCTGTTTCTTGAGCGCGTGGAGGATTTTTTCCGGCGTGATCGGCAACGTTTTTACCCGGACGCCGACCGCATCGAAGATGGCATTGTTGATGACGGCAGCGGTCGGGTCCATGTTGAGCTCGCCCAATCCTTTCGCGCCGAACGGACCGGTGGGTTCGTAGGAATCGGCGAAAGTATGCTGCAACGGCGGCATGTCGCGCATCGAAGGTATCCGGTAATCGGAAAAGTTCGGATTGATCGGCCGTCCTTCATCGACCTGCAATCCCTCGATCAGCGCATAGCCGATGCCTTGCGCAAGTCCGCCCTCGACCTGGCCCTCGGCGCCGAGCGGATAAATTACCGTACCGCAATCGGACGCGACGACAAATTGCAAGATTTTTACTTGCCCGGTCTCCGGATCGACATGGACTTGCGCCGCCTGGGCGCCGTAGTTGTACGCCCCCGACTCGTTGCCGAATCTTGTCGCGTCGGGAAGCACGGAATCGGCATCAAAGCTGCCCGAACCGACAATGGGCGCGCCGTTGTGGCGAAACAGTCGCGCCCGCGCGACGTCTGAAACAGTCAAGGATTTTCCTTCGGCGCCTGTGACGAAGATTTTTCCGTCACGGGACATCAAGTCCTGTGGATTGGCTTCAAGCATCTCAGCCGCTTGCTCGAACAGTTGCTGCTTCACATTGCTCGCGGCGTTCTTCACCGCATTGCCGCTCACGTAGGTGAGACGGCTGGCAAAAGCGCCAAGGCAAAAAGTCGTGAGATCGGTATCGGCACGGGAAATCTCCACGTCTTCGATGGGTACGCCGAGCTCTTCGGCGGCGATCTGACACATGGCGGTGTGCACGCCCTGGCCACATTCGCCTTCGCCGCTCAGGATCAAGGCTTTGCCGTCTTCATTAATTTTAATCGTTGCCGAGCTGCCGTCGTAGTCGCCGAAGTGGCGCTTCCCGCTCACGTGAACCGTGCAGGCTAACCCGAGGCCGGTGTTCGGCTGTTTGTCGGCGCGCTTGGCCTTCCAATCGATCATATTTTCGACTTTGTCGAGGCACTGCTTGAGCTCGCAGCTGGTCACGCGATTGCCGTGGGGCGAAACGTAACCGACTTCCGCCGCATTGATGCGCGCGAGCTCCAGAGGATCTATGCCGAGGGCGTGGGCCCCCAAATCGATCGCCTGCTCGACGGCCCACTCGGCGGACGGATTGCCGAAGCCGCGGAACGCTCCCGTCGGTACTTTGTTCGTATAAACCAGCTTGGCGTCGATTTTGACATCCGAATATTTGTAACAGGTATCGTGGCGCATAGCGGCGACGCCCGTGATCGCCGGCGCTTTGGCCGAATACGCGCCGTTATCGGCGATCACTTTCAACTCTTTGGCGCGGATTCGGCCGTCCCTCTTAAAACCCATTTTCACGTTGATTTTCATGAACACCCGCGGGCGGCAACCGGCGAGAAACTCTTCCTCGCGCGTATTGATCAGCTTGACGGGTTTGCGCGCTTTTTTTGCCAGCACCGCAGCCACCAAAGCATTGTTGTCATCGCACGATTTCCCGCCGAAACCGCCGCCCACGGCGGTTTGGATGATTCGCACATCGGTCTCGGGAACGCCGAGAGCCGTGGCGATGCGGTAACGTGCGTTAAACAACGTCTGCGTGTTCATGTAGATGGTGTATTTGCCGCTGGTGGCGTATTCCGCGACGCTGCCGATCGTTTCGATCGAGCAATGCCACTGCGGCATGCTCGTGAAGGTATCTTCGACGATGACATCGGAATCGGCGAAAGCCTCGGCGACGTTGCCGCGCTCCAAATCCAAATGCATCGCGATGTTGTTGGGCTTGTCGTCGTGCACCAGGGGCGCGCCGTCTGTCATCGCTTCCTCGGCATCGAACACGCCCGGGAGCGGCTCCCAGTCGACTTCGATCAGGTCGATGGCTTCTTCGGCGACGTCGGGGTCGATGGCCGCCACCGCCGCGACTTCCTCGCCGACGTAACGGGTCTTACCGACGGAAAGTATGTACTGGTCGGCGAAAAACGCGCCCCAGGGCCGTTTGATCGTGTCTTCGGCGGTGACGACCGCACGCACCCCGGAAAGCCGTTCCGCTTTGCTGGTGTCGATATTCCGGACGCGCGCGTGCGGATAGGGGCTGCGCAAAACCTTTCCCACCAGCATGCCGGGAAGGAAAATGTCGGCGACGTATTCTGAATCGCCGGTAACTTTGTCAAAACCTTCGATGCGCTGAACGCGCTTGCCGATAACGGAATAATTTTCTGCTTTAGACATAGTCAAAACTCTCGTTCGTTGTGTCTCAAGTTCTACAGGCGGCGTCATACGCCGCTATGTCATTTCGACCGAAGGGAGAAATCTTTCTTAGATTCTTGTGTTTTTCAGATCAGAAAAAGGCCTTCACTTGTTCAGGGCGACTGATCCGCGGAATGCGGATCAAGTCGTTTTCGCCACCGATTTGTACACATCCAGACTTTGAATTTTCGCCGTCGTCTGGCGCTTGCGAAAGGCGTAGTCCGGATCGGTCTTGCCGTTGACCACCGCCATCACCGATTCGAGAATTTTGTAATACCCCGTGCAGCGGCAAAGATTGCCCGACATCCATTCTTTGACTTCGTCTTCCGTCGGTTTCGGGTTTTCGTCGAGCAGTGCTTTGGCGGCCATAATCTGGCCAGGCGTGCAAATGCCGCATTG
>JBIOXP010000028.1:0-5224 GCA_044869705.1 Binatia bacterium
CCCCATCACTCCATTATTCCAACACTCCACCACTCCAATCATGAAAGGACCTCTGATGCCACGACAATATAAATGCATCTCCGCCGACGGGCATATCGATCTCAATCCCGACGTCTGGCGGGATCGGGTGCAAGCGAAGTATCGGGAGCGCGCGCCCAAGCGCGTCAAGATGCCGAACGGCTCCGATGCCGTCGTGATCGACGGCGGTAAACCGAATACCATCGGTATTACGCGCAGCGTGCGAGTGCCGCATGCTGATCTCGCGAAGCAGGTGCCGACCTTTGAAACCTGCGCGGGCACCGGCGATTCCGAGCAGCGTTTGGCGGAACAAGAGCAAGACGGCATCGATGGCGAAATACTTTTCTCGCAGATCACGTTCGTGCTGCGCCAGACCAAAGATGATGAGCTTTATCGTGAATGCATCCGCGCCTACAACGAATTTCTCGCCGAGGAGTATATGGCGCCCGCGCCGGATCGACTGGTTTGCATGGGCACGCTGCCTACAACCGGCGTTGATGATGCGGTCAAAGAGGTGGAGCACTGCGTCAAGCTCGGAATAAAAGGCGTCAAGCTCGATCGCTACCCCAGTGGCAAAAGTTATCCAACGCCGGATGACGACAAATTCTGGGCAGCGGCGCTCGATCTGGGAATTGCGCTGACCAATCACAATAACGGCAACATGGGATCGGGAAGAGGGGAGCCCGATTTTCTCTATGCCAAAGATCCCGGCCACGATGTGCATCAGAAAGACGCTTTTAAATTTTTCACCCGATTTACCAACGATTGTATGACCGCGTGCTTGCAAATGGCCTTCGCTGGAGTGTGGGACCGGTTTCCCGCGCTGAAATTTTACTGGGCCGAAACCATGATTGGCTGGCTGGAATACGGGCTTTGGCAGGTCGATGACCACTATAAGCGATACATGAGCATGATCCACGAAGCCTGGGGACTACCGAGATTGGAGCGTCTGCCGAGCGAATACCTGAAGGACCGCAACTACTGGGGCTTTCTCCGCGATCCGGTGGGAATCAAGCGGCGCCAGTGCATCGGTTACGACAAAATTATGTGGGGCACGGATTTCGCCCATGCAGCGAGCGATTTTCCCAATTCGCAAAAGTATCTGGCGGAAGATTTCGCCGGCGTGCCGGAAAACGAGTTGCACGCCATGCTGGTGGATAATTGTGTTCGCTACTTCCACTTAGATCAGTGAACGGCCGACGATTTGAACGGTTTGAACTGCTCGAACGACTGGAATGGTTCAAAACGTTCAACTTGTTCCAAACGTTCAAGCCGTCGGAGACTCGCAAGAGCCAAAGAGGATAAACTTGTGATTGACGTTGGAACCACACACGAAGATCTCGAGCGGTTTCTCGCCGAGCATCATCTCGTCGGCGCGGGGCTCAAGCGCGACGGACGGGCGACGCCGCGGCAGGGCAATACCGCGGCGCACTGGAAATGGGACGGTATTTATCGCGGCCTCATGCGTTCGGGGGAGATCGTCACCGTCGGGCCCAACGGCATGACGGGAATGCGCTCCGTGGTGGGTATCGAGGCGAGAAAATTTCCCATCTGGATGAACGCGCAAATTTTAATGCCGGGCGAGCGCACCCAGTGCCATCGCAACTTGCGCAGCGAAACGCGGCTTGTCTGCCAGGCGCCGAAGGATGCCGTGTTTGTCTGCGAACATGAAGCCTATCCGATGGAGCGCGGCGATGTGATCATCAGCCCGGCATGGACCTATCACGATCATTGGAACAAGGATAAGACGCCGGCAATCTGGATCGACGGTTACGACAACGGGTACAATCCCAACGTAAACGTCAATGAACGCATGCCCGACGAGAATCCGTATGAAGAAATACACAAACCAGCGGCTTACGGTCAGCGTACCCTGGGATTAGCGCGGCCGATCTTAAACGAAGCACCGTTTCCGCTGCCGCCGATGCGCTATCCGTGGGCGGATACATACGACGCCTTGAGCGCGCTGCGAGAAAACGACGAGATTGATCGTTACGACGGCATCATGGTCATGCTCGCAAGTCCGGTAGATGGCGGGCCGACTCTGCCGACCATTGCGTGGCAAGCGCAGCTTCTGACGGGAAGAGAAAAAACATTGCCGCACCGTCACAACAGCACTAGCTTTTATTTCGCCTTCGAAGGGACGGGCGCCGTGGTGATCGAAAAGGAGCGCTTGGAATACGAGCAAGGCGATATCTTCGCCGTGCCGGCGTGGAAGTGGCATCATCACGAGAATACCAGCGACAAGGACACGATTTTGTTCTCTATCGACGATTGGCCAGCCATGAAAAAGCTCGGTTTTTACATGAAAGAAGAACCCAAAGGTTTTTGAAAAAGTATCTTGCGCAAACGCGCAAAGCACATAAAGGTCGACCATCCGCTTCCAGGCGATCGGCGACCGCCGCAAAACTAAAGCATCCCTAGCCACTGCGGCAACTTTCGTGTAAGAGAAAGCCGCAATGGAACAAATAGGCTCGGCCGAGGCGATTTCGGTCGCTGAGCGCAATACTGAGCACGATATTGCCAAGATCGCGGTCAGCCTGCGCGGCCTGTGGAAGACTTATCCCGGTAGCAGCAATCCCGCCGTACGGGATCTTTCCGTCGATATCCACGACGGCGAGATCGTTAGTTTGCTTGGGCCAAGCGGTTGCGGCAAGACGACCACTTTGCGCATGGTTGCAGGATTGGAAACACCTGATGCCGGCGACATTTTTTTCGCCGATCAGGCCGTGGTCGTGAGCTCGCGCCGGTTTTCTTTGCCACCCAATAAACGCAACGTCGGCATGGTTTTCCAGTCGTATGCCATTTGGCCGCACATGAGCGTGGCGCAGAATGTCGCGTTCCCGCTCAAGGCACGCAGATTTCCCAAACGGGAAATCACCGAGCGCGTGCAGCGCGCCCTCGATCTCGTCGGATTGTCCGGTTTCGAGGACCGTCCCGGCCCGCTGCTGAGCGGAGGGCAACAACAGCGGGTCGCCTTTGCCCGCGCGCTGGTCACCGAACCACGGGTCTTGCTGCTGGACGAGCCGTTCAGCAATCTCGATGCGAAATTGCGCGAACAGATGCGCCTCAGCGTCAAGCTGCTGCAAAAACGTCTGAATATCGCCATGCTGTTTGTGACGCATGACCAGATCGAGGCGTTGAGCTTGTCCAACCGCATCGCGTTGATGAATTTTGGCGTGGTGCAACAACACGGAGAGCCGCGTGTGCTCTATGAGTCGCCCGTTAATGAGTTCGTGCGGGATTTTGTCGGCAGAACTGTCCTGTTCAAGGGTCGGGTCCAGAGCAGCAATCCTTCGGGCCAGATTGCCATTGCTATAGCAGGCGGACGCGATTGCGTGGTGTTCGGCCGAAGCTACAATCCAAATGGCATAAAAAACGGCGATCCGGTGTTCATCGCGGTTCGTCCGGAGGACGTAGAGATTCGGCCCGCGCTTAGCGCAACGATGCCGTCGGGAATTAGCGCTGGCACGGTAAAAACGGTGCTCTTTGTTGGCGAAAGAATCGAGTATCAGGTCGAGGTCGATGAGCAGGGCGTAATGATGTTCTATGGAGAGCGTCACACGCCGATTGATGAGGGCAAAGAAGTTTGGCTCAAATTGCGTCCCGACGGCCATAGCGCATGGTCATCCGATTGGTCGCATACGGCGTAATCAGGTTCAACGTTCAAAGTTTCTGGGTTCAATGATGGAGAATTCGTTGGAAGCGCGAAGCTAACGAGGTGAAAAATAACCATGGCCAAACGCAGATCCGAAATACGTAAGGTTCTCGCGACGAGCGCTTGTTTCATTTTAGCACTGACGCTTTACCACTCGACCATCGACGCGGCGTCGGGAGCGCAAAGCCCGAGTAATTTCGAACCGGAATGGTCGAAGCTTAGCGCCGCGGCAAAACAAGAGGGGACGCTCTCTATCGCTTCCGGCGGCGCGCCCTCACGTCAGTATCGACCCGTGGTCGATGTTTTTTCGAAAAAGTTCGGTGTGAAAGTGGAGGTCTCAACTGGCAATGCCACCGACACGGTCAATCGCGTGCTGGCAGAGCGAAAAGCCGGAAGATACATCATGGATGTCGCACTGATCAGCAGCCGGGAGAACAACCAGCGGCTGGTGCCGTCGGAATCGCTGGTCCCGTTCGCGCCTCTGCTCATACATCCAGAGGTTGTCGATACCTCGGCCTGGTACCTGGGCCGGCACTGGTATGCCGACAAGTCATCCGCATTTGTGTTCATTTACCATGTGACCAAAGAGGACCAGTACGAGAGTTGGTACAACACGGACAAGCTCAAGGAAGCGGATATCGCCGCCATAAAGAAACAAAGCGACTTTTTCGATCCTCGCTGGAAGGGAAAAATCCTGGGGCAAGGAATGGGCGATCCTTCGGGGATACGACAGATGATCGACAGTTATTTCGAGCCCGACCGAGGCCAGGAGTGGGTCAGGACCTATCTGGTCGATGCCGGAGTGACGTTTTCCGATGATCGCCGCATTCTCGAAACATGGCTGGTGGGCGGAAGATTCCCGCTGCAGGCAGTCGCGACGGGCACCGAAGAACTCACCGCGTTGGCCAAGAAGGGGTTGCCGATCAAGCAGATTTTTCTGCCCAAGCAAGTAGGCTTGGTTCGGGCGGGTGGCTCCGGTTGCTGCATTTCAGTCTTTTCCAACGCACCTCATCCGAACGCGGCCAAGCTTTTCGTGAACTGGTTTTTGTCCAAAGAGGGACAGACGTTGACGCATACACTCGTGCCGAACATCGATCGCTCCTCTTTGCGCAACGATATTCCTTTTGGAGAAGTCACGCCGGACCAACGGCGCAAACCGGGCGTCGAGTATGGTTTTCCTGATGCCGATCCCAAATTCGCCGCACGCCAGGAAGAGGCACAGAAGTGGATCTATAAAGTGTGGGAGAGCAGACAAAAATAATTCCTCGCAGTTCGAGCCGTGCAATGTTTCAAACAGTTCAAGCCATCCCCCTCCTCGATCCTCCGCCGCGCTGCGCCGGGGAGGAAACAGGTGGGGGGGTTCGAACGTTCTGATCGCGTAACCGTGCTCGTGGACCACTCACCCGCATTTGATCAAGTAAACGTCCCGCGAATCGCGACGGCACCGCGGCTGACTAAGGGTCATATCGCGATGGCCGCGGTGCTTCTTTGCCTTGGTTATTTTCTGATCTGGCCGGTGATCCTGCTCCTGATCAACAGTTTCAACAC
>JBIOXP010000029.1:0-8624 GCA_044869705.1 Binatia bacterium
GTGACGCCGATCTCCGCATCGCCGTTCAAAGTGGCCGCGGTCGCAACCGGCGAGGACGGAATGAAAACCAGCCGGAAATCGAGATCGTACTTTTTAAAAAGCCCCGCTTCTTGCGCTATCCACGGCATGGACTGCGACATGACCTGCGCCGAGTGAAGCCCGGTCAGCCGATCCGCGGCACTCACATGATCTGCGCACAACGCGATTACGCCGAGCAGCAAAAATTCCGCGAATCCGCGCGGCAAATTATGAAAATTAGGGCGCCTCATGATTTTCTCCTCAAGTCGTCGGGTCTGTCGCATTGTATGACCGTATGCAGTGTCATCCTGAAGCAATAGCCGAAGGATCCCGTCTCGCATGTCCTCTCAGCAAAGCCACGCATTCGTATCGCGCGCAAAAAGTGGCAACCGTCCTACGAGTTAAATTTTTTGCTCCGCCTTCAATCGCGTCGTAATTCGTTCTGTCAAATCCTTCTTGGACACCTTACCGAAAGGCGATAAGGGAAATTCATCGATGATTTCCAAACGCTCGGGTAATTTGTGCTTGGCGATTTCTTCTTTCATCAAGAATTCCACCAGCTCCGGCAAATTCAATGACGAGCCATGGCGCAAGATCACGTAAGCGCACATGCGCTCGCCGAGATTACGATCGGGCATCGGCACGCACGCGACATTTTGGACGGCCGAGTGCGCGAGAATCAGATTTTCGATCTCTTCGGCGCTGATCTTCTCGCCGCCGCGATTGATCAGATCCTTCTTTCTTCCCTCGACCATGTAATTACCTGAGGCATGGAGCCGCATCAAATCTCCCGAGCGGTAAAACCCGTCGGACGTAAATGCCCTCGCATTGTATTCCGGCACAGCGAAATAACCGCGTAACGTATAAGGGCCTCGGGCGAGCAGTTCGCCGACTTCTCCCGGCGCGACTTCCCGATCATGGTCATCGACCAATCGGACTTCATCGTCCGGGCTGAGCGGTCTGCCGACGGTTTCCATGCGCACAGCTTCCGGATCGTCAAAGCGCACGAACATGAGCATGCCCTCGGCCATGCCAAAATTCTCCTGCACAGTACAGCTCGGGATCAGCTCCTTGGCGCGCCGGCGCACTTCCGGCTGAAGTCGCTGCCCGCCGCTTTGAATCACCCGAAGCGACGATAAGTCGAAACTTCCGATCGCTGGATCATTGATGAGGCGGATCAGCAATGCGGGCACTACTGCGAGATGCGTAACCCGGTGCTGTTCGATCAGGGCGAAAATATTTTCGCTCCTGGTGGAATTGGAGACGACGAACTTACCACCGTGAAGTAAATAACCCTGCAAGCCCGGGCAAGCGAGCGGCAAATTATGCGCGAGCGGCAGAACATCGAGAAACACTTCCTCTGGTCCTACACCCGTCACCGCTGACGCGAGTTTAGAGTTGTAGAGATAGTCGTTGTGGGTCCGCGGAATCAGCTTGGGGATGCCGGTCGTGCCGCCGGAAAGCTGGAGCACTGCTGGGTCTTCCGGGTCGATCTTGACGTTCGCGAGGTCCGCTTTCGAGCGCGCGCACGATTGTTCGATCAATTCACGGAGCGAGAGACAATCCGCTCCAGCGTCGCCGAAAACAATGCCTAGCCGCACGCTGCTATTGCCAGCGCGAATTTTGCCGACCATTTCACGAAAATCAAAGTCCTTGGAGCGGTCCGGCGTCACACACGCAACAGCGCCCGACAATTCGGCAAACTGCCTCACCTCGCGGAAACGGTGCGTCGGCAACGCCATAATCGGAATGCAGCCGAGCTTTTGCAGCGCAAAATAGAGGTAAACGAATTCGACAGTGTTGGGCAGTTGCACGACCACTCGATCCAGAGGCTCGAGCCCATGATCCAGCAGATTCAAGGCGAGGCGGGTGGCATTCTGGTCGAGCTGTGAATACGTAATCGACCGCTGGCCATCGATCACAGCAATGCGATCACCATAACGCTGGAACCCTTCGTCGAAAACCTCCCGCAGAGAGCGATCCTCCCAATATCCCTTAGCGCGATAACGCGCGGCGAACTCGGCAGGGAATGGGACAACGCCGTCAAGCATTTAGCGGCCTCGCATCGCTCGGGCTTTCCAAACCGACGGAAAACGACCTTAACGGCTCGAACGATTTGAACAACTTGAACTCAGGCATTGCGCTACGTCGTGCTCGAAAAGCCGCCGTCGACTATGATGATTTCGCCCGTGACGAACCGGTTATGCAAAATCAAGCTGAGCATACTGTCCGCCACGTCTTCTTCGGTGCAGCAGCGCTTGAGCGGCGTGTACTTGGCGCGGCGGGCCATCAGCCCTTGGTAATTCTCCGCCAGAGTACGCTTCATCCAGTCACCTTCGATCCAGCCTGGGGCAACCGCATTGACGCGAATCTGCGGGCCGAGAGCGTTGGCGAGCGTCTTTGTCAGATTCGCCACTGCTGCTTTGCTGGCGGCGTAGGGTAGCGGCTGCGCGCTCGGGCGAAGTCCCGCGATGCTGCAAGTGTTCACGATACAGCCGTTTGGGGAGATTCTGAGAAGCGGTGTTACAGCGCGGGTAACCAGGAAGACACCGAGCACATTGACGGCAAACACACGATTCCAAGCCTCAACGGTCATATCGTCGAAGTTCTTTGGCTCGAGATCGACCGTGGTCCCGGCGTTATTGATCAATACATCGAGCCGGCCGAATTCCTTTTCCGCCGCGGCGATCATCGCGCGCACGCCGGCATCGTCGCTGACATCAGCCCGGTAAAGTAGCGTGTGCGCACCCGCTGCCGCCGCTTCACGTGCGGTGACTTTTGCCGCATCTTCGCTTCGGCTGAAGTTCACAACCACGTCATAGCCGTTTTTCGCAAGCGCGATCGCCGCGCTGCGGCCGATTCCCGTAGCGGCTCCGGTGACGAGCGCGGCGGGTTTTTCGTTACTCATTATTCACCTTTGCAGTTCAAGCGGGCCTCGTTTATTCACTGTCTCGCCAATGAGCAGATCTTCCCGTGCCTGTCATGTTGAGCGCAGCGAAACATCTCGCGTTAAGCCATATGCTAACAGATTCTTCGTCGCCTTCGGCTCCTCAGAATGACGGGCACCGTCCCACGGATCAGCGCGCTTGAAAACCAAATATATCCTTGCGTATCACGGTAGATTCAAAAGCTTCGCCGCGTTGCCCCGCTCGATTTTGGCCCGGTCGGTCGCGGACAATCCTACCTTGTCCAGTTGCGGAAGCGTATAACCTAGCCCGACCTCCGGCGGGGAAATGGGATAATCGCCGCCGAGCACAATGCGATCGGCGCCCATGCAATCGAGCGCGCAGCGCATCGCCGAAGCGTCTGCCGTGTGCGTATCCACGTAAAACGCTTGGCAATACTCGACGACGCGACGCTTTAAATACTCGGGCAGCGGCCGATTTTCCTGTTCGAAGGCACGCCGCTCGAAAAAAAACTGTTGATCAAAGCGGCCCATCGTGAACGGCAAGAAACCGCCGAGTTGGCAGAAAACGAACTTGACGCCCCACCAGCGGTCAAAGACATTTGCCGTAATCATCTTGATCAAGCAGAGCATGTCATCGAGCAAAAACCCTACGCCGCTGTTGAGATAGCGATTGGTCAAACCGAGAGCCTGCTGCCATGCTTGCGGCACCTGGCCGGGATGTACCCAGAGCGGCATGTTCCAGGCTTTCGCCCGCTCGAAGATCGGCTCATAGACCGGGTCGTCCAGCGCGCGTCCGTCAAGATTGGTCGAAAGCGACACGCCGAAAAGCCCGAGCTTCTCGACCGCACGATCGAGCTCCTGGAGCGCCGCCTCTCCGCCGTACGGATCCACCGCCGCCGCGGGAATAAAGCGGCCCGGCGCAATGCGCGACGCCTCCGCGATATAATCATTGACCATCTTCACCACTTGCTCCATCGGCAGTTTGCGCGCTCGAGCCGCGGGGACGAGCAGATTGCCATAGTTGATGACTTCTTTTTCGACTCCGAATCGATCCATTAACGAGAGATGCTTCTCGAGCGAGGCGAATCCTTCGTCCGCATAGAGACTTCTGCCGAGATAGCTCCCTGTGGCAAATTCGCGGAGCGCGTCCAAAATCGTCGGCGGCAAACAATGGGCATGGCAATCGATCAAATTCATAATTTTCTCCCCGTCTTATAATGATGACCTGGCGGCGAGGGTAGCTAACACCGAGGCTTGAAATCTGTCAATCAAAGGGAAAACCAACCGACGATTAGAGTCAACAGCGCGCCTGTTAGCATCCCTGTAACCGCGCTGCCGGTCGCGCGCGCAATTATTAGCGTAACCAGCAAAGCAAGCGCGCGGCGCGGTGCGGCGGAAGTTTCCACCTGGGATCCGGACACAAATAGTGTGACCGAGATGATGCTGGAAATTAGTCCATAGGACACATAGCGCAGCCAGCGGTCCCAAGCTTCAGGAAATTCCCGCCCGGCCAAAAATAATTGCGGCAAAGCACGCATCGCCAACGCCATGACACCCATGATCAAAATGATCTGGAACCGTGTAATTTCCACTGCTCGAGTCCCCAAATCAAAGTCGCTACGGCAATGGCCGTCGCCAGCCAGCCCCAACCCGAGCTGATAACGGCGCCGGGTAGGGCCGCAATTAAACTACCGAGACAGACAAGCAGCATCGGCAAGCCTTTCGTCTCGACAACCAGCAGACCGGCAAAATATCCCGGCAGTATAAACAGCAGCGCTTCGTCGAAGCGATGGGGAAATCCCAAAGCGATGCCAAACCCAGTTCCGGTTCCTGTGACCCAGACGAGAAAGCTCGTAATTCCCACACCCAGAAAGAACATCAAATTTTTGTAGCCATTCTCAGGTGGCGCTGCGACCGATGCGTTGTCCGCGCTGGCTCGTTCTTTCTGAAACTGCATGTACGGCACGATCAAACTGCTCGCGCTTACGACATGCGACGAGATCACGAGTGGTATGTTTTTGACGCCACGAAAAAACGGCGCCAGCGCGGTGCTCATCGGCAGAAAGCGCAGATTCATCAGAAATGCGGCGACGAGGACTTGCACTGCAGACTTATTCTCGGCCAAAGGCGCCAGGACGGCGAATTGCGCCGGCCCTGAATAAACCCAGGCGGACATGAAGATTGCTTCATTGAACGATAACCCGTGACGTTGAGCGGCAATTCCCCAGGCGATCGACGACGGAACGAAAGCGATCCAGATCGGAATGGCCGCTTGCATTCCTTGCCGAAATCTCGCGAGCAAAGACATCCTCTTCGCTTAGCGGAGGACGTGAGAAAGATCAATGGAGCGGTGAACCGCATTCGCAGGCGAGGCGTGGACAGAAGATTCCACCTAACGAGAACAGATTCGCAGCTAGGTTCAAGCTAGGTCGATGACGCGACGTGTTGCTGTTTACGCGCATAAATCCAGAAGCAGCTGACGAGGGGCGACATCATCGCGATCATCACAATCGCGATAGCGGCGGCATCGCCGAGTCCGCCGCCATGCCACTGACCCCAAATATAAGTCGATAACACTTGGCTTTTCGGCGAAGCCAAAAAAACCGCCATCGTCAGCTCGCGATATGCGGAGAGGGAGGTCCAAATCCAGACATAGACCAGGCCCGGTTTGATCAAGGGCGCGATAATTTTCGTGAGCACGCGAAAAGTCGAGGCGCCGCCCACCTGCGCGGCTTCTTCCAGCTCGCGATGCACCTGGATCATACTGTTGTTAAGCACCCTCGTGCCGAAGCTGATCCAGCACACGACATACACCGCCATCAGTACGAAGATGGTGCCGTAGAACGGAATGACATTTGAAATCAGTAATGCCAGGTAAGCAATCGCCAGCGCGAAGAGCAGATGCGGAACCGGATGCGGTAAAAACGCGACCGCATCCAGCACGACCCGCCAACGCATTCGCGAACGCGTCACGATCCACGAAATGGCCGAGCAGACAATCACAATCGCCGTCGGAACCACTACCATCAAAAGCGCGGTGTTTCCTGCCGCCTCCATCAGCGCCCGATCAAAGACAATCTGGCTGTAACGATCGAACGACACGCTCGCGAGCGCCGGCCATGAAGGCGCCTGCACGTAAGGCAGCAAAGAAACCCAGAAGATCGCCAACAGCGGCAACACGAAAGCGAGCAGAAAATAGGCTCCGAGCAAGCCCCAAGCCATCAGCCACCACCGCCCGAGCAGCACCGGACGTGACTGATAGGATTTACCGGAAATAATTTGATAACGATGACTTTGTTTGAGCGCGCGAAAGTACGGCACCATGAGGAGCAGCGACAGACCGACCATGATGCTGCCGTAGGCGCCGCTCAGGCCGTAACGTGGCAGGCCTTCGGTCGGATTGATCATGAAATAGATCGCGGTGCTGAAGGTAAAAATATTGTTGGCCATCCCAATAACGCCGGGCACATCGAAGGCGGCGATCGCCACCGTAAGGATCCAGATGATCGCCGAGAACAGCGCCGGCCAGATGAGCGGTAATTCAATGCGCAGGAGCGTGCGCCATTGATTCACGCCGTGAACCCCGGCGGCCTCGACCAAGGCTGGATTCATGCTGCGCAGCGCCGCCGAAATCATGATATAAGCCAACGGCGTCAGCGTCATGCCCTGCACAAAACCGATACCGACAACCGTGGCGATATTGAGCGGCGCTTGGGAAAAGCCGAAAAGCTGCATCAGGAAAATATTGATGACACCGATGCGCGGATGCAGCAGAAACACCCAACCCATCGCTTTGAGAAACGTTGGGAACAGGATTCCGATACTGAGGACGCTCATCGCCACCGTCTTGTACGGAACATCAGTGCGCTCGATGAACCAGGCGAAGATAAATCCCAACGGCACTGACACGGCGATCGTAATCGCCGCGAATATCAAGGTCGTGGTCATCACCCGATACGTATAAGCATCGCTCAGGAGCGCGGAATAATTTTGCAATGTGTAAGCCGACGCCTGACCGGGCACGCCCGTGCGCAGGCTCATCCAAATAATCATCGCGAGAAGCACAAGGATGAAAAGCGCGGCCAATCCGGCAATCGCAATCAGCCATAGCCGCGACCAATTGATGCGCGTTCTCGGCGACTCTATTGTGAGAACTTGGGTTGACATGATCTCAAGGCCGACTCGCCGATCAGGGACGCGCAAGAAATGCAGTATTCTTAGCTTCGAAGTTAACTGTGCGCTTCGCGTCCTTCGCGTTAACTACCGAAAGAAATCACCAGCAGTTCTACTTCAGCAAAATTCTCGTCAACTCTTCTTCGAAACTGGTGTCCTGTTTTTGAAAGACTTCATTGAGCTCGCGCGGATCTTGCAGTTTAGGCTTATTCGTCCTGACGTATTTCGCCATCAGCGTGTCCTCGACGAGATAGGAGCTCCGCATATCGTTTTTTTCCAGCACCGATTGGCCCTCCCTCGTCACCATCAGAGCGATGAATAATTTGGCCATATTCGGATGAAGCGAATTTTTGGGCACTGATAACTGATAGTACGAGCTCGTTGCCGGCGTCGAGCCGGGAAGACCGACGAGCGGTGCTCCCTTCGCTTGCCACTTCCACATCGCTTCCAGCGCGCCGCCGGTGCTCGCCATGATCGGAAATTCGCCGCTCACGATTCGCTCTTCTTCGCCTTGGCGCAGTCGGCCGCCGACCAAAGTGGCGAGCTTTCGCGCATAGGTCAAAACCTTTTCTTTACCCCAGATCGGTGAAACCCGGATCAGCCAGTGAATGTACGAGGGAATCGCCATTTTACCCGCCCAAGTGGGCGAGAGCGCCGGATCGATAAGATCTTCGTAGCTCTTTGGCGCTTTATTTTTAGGGATTGCATTCGAATTGTAGATAATGCCGTGAAACGATGCGTAAATCAGCACTGATTGCTGCGGAAAAATTTCCATCGGTTTGGTGATCCACGGAAAAACTCCCGACCAGTTTACTTTCTCGAGCGCCTTCTCCTGATCCATGGTCACGTACGTCCCATCGGAGCCGAGGTACAGATCCGTCGACGACTTTGCTCCAGCCTTTTGCTCAGCGATGATTCTCGCCGCGACTTGAGGAAAGCTCGGTCCGCCGGTGAGAGAGACTTTGGCTTTGAAGCCGTAGCGTTTTGCAAATAAATTTTCCAGCTCGGCAAAGCCCCTTTTGCCGCCAAAAGTGGACGCGCTAGCAACCAGCGTGACCTCTCCTTCCTTTTTCGCCTCGCTGACGATCTGCTCGAGTGTCTGCGCCTGGGTCGGCCCCGCAACGGTGAGTAATGTCAGGCCGATAAAAATCGACCATAGCGCTCTGCTGCCCGATAGATCGCTTCCGACCTCTCTCGTATCGGCACGTGAATAAGGTGAGAGTGTTCGACAGTGATATTGTTCCTTCACTCTACTCTTCTCCCATAATGGGAAAGGAAACTTTGCGTAAAGGACCGATGTTTTCATTTTCTCAAGCGCTTTTTCGTCAAACCAGCGCTTCCACAGCATCACGGCTCGAATCAAACGTTATCGGAGCATTGCCCTCCCCGTCCCGAATCACACCCATTGGATCTCTTCCCGCTTGCACGGCGTCGATCGAGTCGCTGATCATTCTGCGCAACATCAAAATGCCCTGATCCGAGGTTGCCAGATGTTCCTTTGTACGGTCAGCAATCACTCCTTGGG
>JBIOXP010000030.1:0-3376 GCA_044869705.1 Binatia bacterium
TCCAAGGAGGACCATGCCTTCCAGGCGATGCATTTGGCCTCCTGGGGCATGCATAGCCTCGCCATAGATCTGCCCAGGCAGGGGCCGTGGATCGCGAACGGCAGGACGCTTGCCAAGCTCGTCGACACGATTCATCGGACTCCACAGCTCATCGACAGCCGCATGGATCCTGAGAAGATCATTCTCGCCGGTCACTCATTCGGCGCCACCGCTGTCGCTACGGCATTGGGCGAAGGCATCCCCGCACTGGGCGGCATCCTGCTCGATCCCGCCGGGATCGGCCGGCAATTACCCCAGTCGCTCAAACGGATCACGGTTCCGGTAATGGTGATCGGTGCCGACGAGGACATCCGGCCTACCCGCAATCGCGGGCAATTTTTCCGGTTCATTCCAGCCAAGGTCGGAGAGATTTCGATACGCGACACGCTCCACGAAGATGCCCAGTATCCAAACGAGCACACGTTGCGCGGATTCGAGGACGAGCCTGATGACACAGAGGAGGCGCAGATCGCTTTCGTGAGCGCACTGACCGCCTCGGCCTTCAGCCTCGGCGCAACCGGCGGTATCGACTACGCCTGGAACAGCTTTGAAAACGGCATCAACAACGGCATATTTTTCAACGCAAGGAGAAAGTGAATTTTAACTCAAAAATTTTTCACCTAAAGGACAAACCCATGTTCGAGCTTTATCACAACGACATGTCGACCTGTGCTCAGAAAGTCCGTCTCACGCTCGCAGAAAAAGGGCTTGCGTGGGAGAATCGCCACCTCGATCTCAGGGCCGGTGATCAGCAGAATCCCGAGTATCTAAAACTCAATCCTCGAGGCGTCGTGCCCACAATCGTCGACAACGGCAAAGTCGTGCGCGAATCCACGGTAATCATGGAATACCTCGATGACGAGTATCCAAACCCGTCTCTACGTCCAGCAGATTCACATGCACGAGCGCAGATGCGCTTGTGGACCAAACGGCTCGACGAGGGCCATCACGATATCGCTACTGCCACGCTCAGCATGGGGATTGCGTTTCGTTTTCAGTATCTCGACAAGGGACAGGAGGCGTGCGACGCGCTGATCAACAGAATACCGGATCCGCTCAGACGCGAGCGGCGCCGTGACATCATATATAACGGGGCGCAAGCGCGAGAATTCAAAACCGCCGTGCGCATGTGGGAAGCGCTGCTCACGGATATGGAAAAAACCCTCGCCGTTAACCGCTGGCTCGCGGACGACGAGTATTCGCTCGCTGACACGGCTTACACCCCGTATCTCACTCGCCTCGATCATCTGAATCTTCTCGACTGGATCGCGAACCGGCCGCGACTCGCGAACTGGTACGAACGTATCCGCGGGCGGCCCAGCTATGAAACCGCAATCAGGCAATGGGAGAACCGCGCGTATATTGATCTTATGAAGACAAAGGGCAGCGAGGTCTGGCCGAGAATCAAACAAATGATTGACGAGCTATAAGGAAAATGGCCGCAAAGACCACACGAAGTGTAACAGCAATTTAGCGTTCGCCGTTCATAAGAGCGCGCATGCCGTGCGCCGCGCGTCGCCCGCCGGGACTTGCGACTAAAGACTTTTGACCTCGGGAATGTGAAATTTTCCGCCCGATACCTTTTTTGATTGCTTGCATGATATGGGCGACCGGTGGGAGTCGCAAAGCATGCAAAAGAAGCCCTGGCGGACGATGGTACGGTGATGCTGGTCGAGCCGTTTGCCAATGATCGGGTGGAAGAAAACCTCAACACCGTCGGGCGTCTTTACTACTCCGCTTCGACAACGCTCTGCTGCGCGCACGCGCTTTCGGAACCTGGCGGTGTTGCCCTCGGAGCTCAGGCCGGTGAAGCCCGTCTAGCGACGGTTTTCAGAAAAGCCGGATTTCGTGAGTTTAGAAAAGCCAAGGCGACGCCATTCAATCTAATTCTGGAAGCGAAAATTTAGTGTAAGGCAGTTGGAACGCCGAGTTCACCCATCATAGTTAGCGCTTAACCGTGATGGGTGATACCGGCTTGAATATCACGTCGGAACGATGCCGATTAGCGACGGGTCCGCCCCCCGACAGCAGCCAGGCGCCTTGGAGTTGGCGTAGTCTCGCGTGCGGCATGTTTGCCGTTTGAGCGCTTCCCCTGTTTCGAGCCGGCTTCCTGTTCCGCGGGTTTCTCCGAGCTCAAGTCGTCAATCATCTCCTGCAAGATCGTGATGAGCTGGCGGCGCTGCGCCTGGTCACTGGCGCTCCACGTCTCTTTTCCAGCGCGTTTGTGTGCGAGCTTGTATTTCAGTCCGCTCAGAGACGTCGTGTAAGTATTGGCGTCGAGCTTTCTTACGTTCTGATGCGCAAGAATATACCAATGGTATTCAGTTCCGACCGGAACGCCGGATCCCGCGGGAGCATGGCCGGCCCGCCGTTTGTGCACAGCGTAGCTGAACTCCCATCGATCCAGAGCAACCTTTTTCTCTTTCCACTCACCTTTGTCGTAGTACCATTTGTGCCGGCCACCGACTTTCATGCCGGTGTATTTTTTCCCCTCGAAGACCTTGAAGGCGTTGTAAGTCTTCGCTGCATCTTCTTCTAAGATTTGTTTCTTGTTCATGGTGCAACTCCTTGAATATAGCCGACTGCGCGGAATCGTCACACAACCTTATTGATAAATCGAGCAAAAAAAATGCCACCTAGTGCCTTTAAAAATTCGCGGCACTCTCCTGCGAGATCTGTCTCATTCTTGCGAAAGCCACCGCGTCTGAATCGGTCATACGATCCAGACACGCGCGCTAGCTCAACTCAGGCAGGACACATCAGTTGGATTCCGATTGCGCCGGCGTGCGACCAATTGCAAACGACTTCATTTGGTAAAAGTTGTCGATGCTGCCCAGGCATGAACCGCACGCCAAGCCGCGTTTCAACACGGAGCCGAACGACACAACGGGCAATTTATTCGGCGAGAGTCGCGCTACAAATTACCGTGCTGATCATGGTTCTGCCAGTTCCAGTCCGGCTGCTGCCCATGACGGTATTGTTGCAGGCGAAGCGATAAATTTGAGAAACTCGAGCGCCGCAGAAGGAGCCGCGTTGCTTGCCGGGACGGCAGCATCGTAGATGATGTACGCTTGCACTGCGGACGGAACAGGTCCGAGTAGCACAACTCCTTTGGTTCGTGGAATTTCACTGACATTGTAAAGCCCGAGGTCTGCTTCCCCGTTGGCAATCAATCCCTGGCCGTCTGCATGTGGCAACAGCTTGCTTTTGATCTCCTCGGCAATGCCGAGGTTCTGCAGCACTTTTTGCGCATTGATACCGCTCAGGCCTCCCGTCCTGGAATCGGAGTAGGTTATTTTTCGCTGCGCCAATAATGTCTTCCGCAGCGCATCGGATG
>JBIOXP010000031.1:0-13569 GCA_044869705.1 Binatia bacterium
TAATCGTTGAATCCTTGAATGATGCCGAGAAAAGCCGCCTTGTCGCGGATCGCCGGATTGCGCACGTCGAGGGCAAATAAAACTTCCGCGTCGATGCCGTCTATATCTTGCTCGCGGAGTCGCTGCTCTGCGGAGCCGCAGCCCGGCGTCGTGTCGAAGTCGAGCACCGTCGGATCGAAATCTTCCGGCGCCCGGCCGCCGTAAAGGCTCGTGCCACCGTACACCAGCGGCCGCCCTTCGATGATTAGGCCGTCGCGGCCATTGGCGAGCTTGATCCGTCGCGGCGCGCGGTCGCGATACTGCTTCGGCACACGGTGAGTCCACTGCTCGGGCGGAGACTCGAAATGACCATCGGCAGAAATATAGCGATAGTGTCTGGCCATGATCTTCTCCCTAACGTTGCATATATTTCTTTGTGATGTTCCTTGACGAACTCCTGTACGCCCAAGTGACCGTCAGCACTTACCGAAGCACCGGCTGAGCGTTCTTCGCCAGGAGCAGATCGGCGTCTCGCGGACCTTCTTGGCCAAACTGATCAGCTCGGCTTTACTTTTGTGCTTCGGACCATCAGGACTTCAGAATCCTTTTAGGCCTACGCCCAATCCCTCCCCTTCGGGCACGCTGATCCTACCCTTCTCGACGGACAAACCAAAAAACGGATCACCGGAGATCACTTCGAACTCACCAAGCTCGCAGAGCGAGGAAATTCCCGGCGTCGCCGCCGCTAAATGCACAGCCGTCGCGTCGCCGACCACGCTGCCGGCGGTGTTCGAGAGCGCGCAGCGAATACCGTTTTGTTCGCATAGCTCGGCGATCCGCCGCACTTCCACAAGGCTACCAGCTTTCGCGATTCCCGTATTGATTGCATCGACGATCCGATTTTTGATCAACATTTGAGCATCGGCGAAATTCCGGCACGATTGATCGGCTTCGATCTTGATCGGCGAATGTTGCTTGACTTCCCAAAGCGCATCGATTTGGTCGCGCGGCACGGGTTGCTCGAAGATATCAACGCCATGATCGGCCAAACCTTTGGCCAAGCGGATCGCGGTTTTAGCATCGTAGGCTTCATTGGCGTCAATTTTGATGAAGGTGTCGTCGCCGACAGCGTTACGCACCGCGGCGACCCGCGAAAGATCCTTCTCTATTTTGCCGCTAACCTTGAGCTTGAGCGACAATCCCTCGCGTGCGAGCTGCTTCGCCTCCTCCGCCATCGCTTCGGGTTGGCCGACGCTCACCATTTTGATGACTCTGATCTCGCTTCGAAATTTTCCTCCGAGTATGACAAACAGCGGCATGTGATAGGCACGCGCCAGCGCATCGTACATCGCCGAGTCCAAAGCCGCTTTCGCGCGCGGATTTCCCGTGAGCACGTGATCGATCTCGGAGCGGATTCGTGGGAGATCCTCCAATTCCTCGCCGACCACCTTTGCCTTCAGAACAGCATCGATGACATGCTGCGCCGTCTGGGGTGTTTCGCCGGTGCGCGGGAAAAGATCCGAATAGCCGTATCCCTCCATGCCGCCTTCGGTGATCACCTTTACGAGGATGCCGCGAGCCACAGTGAAATTGTTCGTCGCCGTGACCAGCGGCTTGGTGTACGGCATTTCCAAACTCGTCGTCTCGATATTTGTGACTTTTCCGATTTTCATTAATCACTTTACCTTGGACAAATTTGCGCACCGCTCGAGGCTTATCACAGCGATGCCAAAAATATCTGAAGCGCTGATCAGGTTCACGGGTCTATTGGTATTTCGGGTCTCCGTAGGTTAACAGCTCGATCAAATTGCCATCGGGGTCGCGCACGTAAAGGCTTGTTCCAGGGCCTTGAGCACCTGAGCGAGCGACCGGCTCATGGAGCACGGGGATTCCGGCCTGCTTTAAAAATTCCTGTGCCTCGTCGACGGTTCCTTCCCACCGCAAGCAGAAGTCCGCTGATCCCGTTCCGTAACCGGGGGCGAAAGTGGGACTTTCAACCTCATACCGCTCTGCGACGTAAAGGTTCAATTTCTGCTTGTCGTTGATGCGGATGATCGGTCGTGTTCCTCTTCCGCCGGGACGCTCCTGCCAGCCTGCGTCAAGTCCGAGCTTTCGGTAAAAAGCAAAGGTTTCCTCCAAGTCCTTGACCACGAGGACCCAATGATCGATTGCTTCAATGGCCATGATTCCTCCTCGTCGAAATTTTTGAAACGTGAATATAAACGATGGCTATACCAATCGCCGACTGAGGCTTCTGCGCATGCGCGGATCCATGCGATCGCGCAGCGCGTCACCAACAATGGTGAAGGCCAAGATGACGCCCACCAACGCGAGTCCTGGGAAAATCGCCAGCCAAGGTGCCACCTCTAAAAAATCTTGCGCATCCCGAATCATTGTGCCCCAACTGATGTAGGGCACAGACAAACCGAGCCCGAGATAGCTGAGGGACGCTTCCACACTGATGGCCCGAGCAAAGTCGAGCGTCAATTGCACCGCAATCGGTGCCATGATGTTCGGTAAAATCTGCTTCAACAAGATGCGCATGGGGCTTTGTCCCATGGCACGCGCCGCATCCACGTACTCCCGCTCTTTCTGCGTCAGCACTCCGCTTCGGATCAGGCGCGCATAACGGGGAATGGAACTGAAGGCAATGGCGAACCACAGCATGATGACGCTGGGCCCGGCCAATGCCACCAGCGCGAGAGCAAGCACCAGCGCGGGGAAGGACATGATCCCTTCCATCACTCGCTGAACCAGCGCATCGATGGTGCCACCGATATAACTGCCAAAAGCGCCGAGCGGCGCGCCCAGCAGAAGCGCCATCAAAACAGCTCCCGCCGCCACTTGCAGGCTAACCCGAGAGCCGGCGATGATCCGGGTGAGAACGTCCCTGCCAATACGGTCCGTTCCGAGCCAATGGGTCGAACTTGGAGCTTGCATTCGCACGGCAAGGTCAGGAGCATTCAAATCATAGGGAGACATGCTCGGCCCGACCAGCCCGATGACAACGTAGAGAATGAGCAGAATTCCGCCCACCATAAGACGCTGGTCGCTGCCAACGAACGCGATGATCTTGCGCGTCACACTTGATGGGCGCTCAGTGAGCGGTTGAAAGACTGAGGCGTCATAGCCGGCGCGCGCTTCCATTTACGCTCCTGCCTCCACTTTTTTACTGATAGCGGATCCGGGGGTCTAGCACCGTATAGAAAATATCGACCAGCAGGTTCACGATGATGACGAGGAAAACCATGAATAAGACTACGCCTTGGACGACGATGAAATCCCGGGTGCGGATTGAGTTCAGTAGCAAATAGCCGATGCCGGGGTAATTGAAAACAGACTCAACGATCGTGATTAGACCGCTGAGATAAGCCATCTGCAGACCCACCACGGTAACCGTCGTCATCAATGAATTGCGCAGCACGTGTTTCCACAGGACCAGCCGCTCGCTCAAACCCTTGGCTCGAGCGGTGCGAACGTAATCCTGGTGCATCTGCTCGAGGAAATCTTGGCGCTGGAATCGCAGCACCGTGGCGGCGATGTTCAAAGCGACGACGCTCATCGGCAAGGCGATGTGTTTCAAGAACTCGATGAAGTCATCTTGCGGGCGCGTATAGCCAATCGATGGAAGCCAGCCAAGGTACACGGCAAAAATCAGAATCGTAACCAAAGCCAACCAAAAAGTCGGCACCGAAATGCCGAGAACGACAAATCCCGTGGCCAAATGATCCCATTTGGTGTTGTTATGAATCGCTGCCAGAACGCCCGCAGGAACAGCGATAATGACGGCTACGATCAGGCCACCGATCGTGAGGTACATGGTCGGAACGAGACGCAGAAAAATTACTTCCAACGCCGATGTCCGGAAGCTGATCGAGGTGCCGAGGTCTCCCTGCAGCACTTTAGACAGCCAATTCAGGTATTGCACGATGAGAGGTTTGTCCAATCCTAACTGGAGACGCATCGCGTCATAGACTTCTCGAGAAACTTGCGCACCGTCTACGGCGCCTAGCATGACCATCACCGGGTCGCCTGGAACGATCATCATGATGAAAAAAACAACCATGGTGACCACCAGGACCATCGGTATCAATTGCGCAAGACGCATGGTGGCGTATCGCATGAGCATCGCCGAAACCTCCTAGCGCTTAAAGAATCTTGCGAGAGAGGGCTTGAGCATTTTAGATCGGCCCGTCGGAAAGCGGCTGGATCGTATAACGGGAGCGCAACCATGACAACCCGTAAGGTAAAAAACACAACCTGGAATGAAAACTTGACACCTGTCTCACTGCGGTGTTACGCAATCAAGACAAAACAGGAGGGCGGAGCGCGATGAAAAACTGGAATTGGTTGAAAATGCTTCGCGGATTGTTTTTCGCGGCGTTGATTTTATCGTTCTTCGGTTCCGAAGCGCGGCCCGCCGCTGCTCCGGCTATACAATCTCCGGCGCCCGGTAAGCCACGCATCGGCGGAATCCTCAAGTTTGGTATCGTGAAAGACATCGGTACGCCGATTCCGTTTGTTGCCTATACCTCGATAAGCCAGTACGTGAAGGACAACGTTTACGAGCCACTCGTTATGTTCGACCAGAAGGGTGAGATTCATCCCTGGCTCGCGGAAAGTTGGTCGCACAATGCAAATTCTACTGAGTGGACGTTCAAGATTCGCCAAGGAGTGAAGTTCCACGATGGGAAGGATCTGACCGCGAACGACGTGATCTGGTCGGCCAAGCACATTATGGACCCCACCAATGGCGCAGCTGGGCAGGGACAGTTAGCGAGCAATGTTCGTGATGCTGTTGCTTTGGACCAGTACACGGTGAAGTTTATTTCCCCTGGTCCCCGCGGTTTGCTGCCCGAACTTCTCGCCGACACACAAACGTTGCACATTGCTCCCAAGGAGTCGATGGCGCCCGGCCAATTAAAAATGGTTGGCAGCAGCCCGCCGCCGGGCACCGGGCCCTTCAAGTTCAAAGCCTGGATCCCCGGACAAGAATATGAAGTCGTGCGTAATGAAAACTATTGGGGAGGCGCGCCCTATCTTGATGGCGTCCGCTTCCGCGTCATCATCGAGTCTACGTCGCGGGCCGCTGCGATTCAGGCAGGTGACATCGATGTTGCAGAGCGATTGGGTCCGTCTTTCGTTCAGCGCATCAAGAGCGGCCAGCTAAAGGGATTACAATTTGTCTCGATCGGCATGGCCGGAATCAAACAGCTGGTGTTGAATACGCAGTTAGCGCCGACCTCCGACGTACGAGTGCGCAAGGCGATCGCTCTGTCCTTGGACAAAGATGCCATCATGAAGGAAGCCACCTTCGGGGTCGGCATTCCCATGCTTACGTGGGCGCCGGCAGGCACCGACTGGGAGACTAGCAAGAGCTTCCAGTGGAAGCGGAACATCGACGAGGCAAAGCGTCTGTTGAAGGAAGCTGGTTACTCAGGCAAGCCAATCACCTTGGGATCCACCCAAGGTCAAGATGACCCCTGGGCCGAGGCGATCGCTCGCCAGGCAGGGGAGGCCGGGATCAAACTCAGCATCCAGAACTTGGCGGGAGCCGACCTGATTCAGAAGACGGTCGCCGGTGAGCTTAACGTTTCGGTGTACGGCGCCGGCGGTGTCGGCGAGCCATTGGTAGCCAACGAGCAATACATCTCCTGTTCCGGAGGCAAGCCAGGTGTCGGCAACGTCTCCAGAATTTGCACGCCCGAGTATGAAAACCTGATACGCCAGTACATGGAAGAGCCCGACCGCGCCAAGCGCCTGGCGACCTGGAACAAACTTGCGCAGAAGTACTTTGTCGATGATGTGGCCTATTACGTGATCGGCTGGGCTAACGATCGCAACTTTGTTTGGCGCGACAAAGTGAAGAACTGGTCGCGCGGCCCGGGGCAGGAATATACTCACGCCAAAGGCGGCCTGTGGCGTACCTGGATGGAACAATAACATCGAGTGGAGACGCTGCCTCGAAGCGCGGCATGTTTTACTCGCCGAGAAGGCGGGAGGTCTTATGGCAACCCTACACATGAAGTATGGCGTCATCTCGGCTGATGATCATGTTCAAGAAGCCGCCGATGTTTGGACCAACAGAATGTCCAAGGCGAAATTCGGCGATGATATTCCGCACATCATCGAACTGCCCGAAGGGAGTCAGACCTGGGCCTTGGGCGGGAATGCGCAAGGATTTGGTGGTCTCGCGCGCATCGCTGGCGTAAAAGCGAAGGTGCGAACCTGGGACGACGTTCCTCGTTCCACATACGTCGCTTCCGAGCGTCTGAAGATACTTGACGAAGAGCAGCTGGATGCTTCGGTGCTCTTCCCCAACATCATCGGCATCACCAATCAGAATTTTCAGAAAGAGGGCAGCGAAGAGTTCCGGCTGGCTTGTATTCGAGCTTACAACGACTGGCTCATCGAAGAGTGGCAAGATTACTCGCCGCGGTTCATCGCTCAGTGCGTAACGCCCATGTGGGATGTGAAATTGTGCGTCGCTGAAATCTACCGAGCGGTGAAACGCGGCCACAAAGCGTTGGTCTGGCACGGTGCGCCGCATGTTCTGGGGCTGAAACATTTCAACGATCCCTACTGGTATCCCGTCTTCGAGGCGTGCTGCGATCTAGATGTCCCGCTCTGTTTACACTCGACCGCACTGCCGGCTTTGCCGGCATGGGCCTCGTTACAAGACGGAGCACGGACCGCTCTACAGGTTTCTATGACGTTCGTTAGCCACATGGAAATCGTTTCCAATATTTTATATTCGGGTGTGTTCGAACGGTTTCCCAAACTCAAGGCAATCAGCGTGGAGAGCGGCGTCGGCTGGCTGCCCTATCTTTTGGAAGAGCTCGATCATGAGTTTGAGGAACGTAAAGTGGCCCAAAGCACCACTCTCACCAGGAAGCCCAGTGAAATTTTCCGCACCAATATGTGGAGCACTTTCTGGCATGAGCGCCACGGCATCCGAAGCCGTGATGAGATCGGCGTCGACAAAATCATGTACTCTACCGACTATCCCCATGGCACGACGACCTGGCCGAAGTCAATCTGGTGCCGCACGCGCTCGCTCCAGGATGTGGAATCGGTGCACGAGCGAAAAAAGATCTTAATGGACAATGCCATCGAGCTTTACAAGCTTGACGTGGACGCCTCCGAGATCATCCAGCCGCTGTATCAACCAGGTCCGATCTCCGTCGGTCCGAGGCCCGAGACCGCAGGCGCCGGATCGGTCGCCCACGCCTAATTTTTGAGTTCGGCACTCAAACGAAAAGCGCGCAATGAGGCGCGAAATTTAAAATCGCAGATCGCAAATTTCATATCTCTGAGGATCTGCCAATTGAGATTTGGGATTCGCAATCACTCAGGGCAAGCGTTCGCGACGGAAGGACTACTGCCCGGTTGCCTTCTAATCGCAGCGTCGGAATTCGGGCTTAAGTACCGCTCGCAGTAGTCGAGACGTAAACTGCTCGGCTTGGGGAAAGCGATATGGAGATCATCGACGCTGATGGACATGTCAATGACGGCGCTGGGCAGGACGAGATCGCGAGATACATGCCCGCGGGCAATCGTTCATCGCAGCTTTTCCGTAATAGATCACCTGCATTTTCACTATCTGCGCCCGGGCGCAAACCGCGCTGGATTGGAAAATCCCGGACCACAGGAGTGGGTGCGCTTTCTCGACGATACCGGCATCTCGTGCAGCGTGCTCTATCCGACATTCGGTCTTGCAGTGGGCAGGTTCGTCTCCGAACGCTGGGCGATCGCCGCGTGCCGCGCTTACAACAATTGGCTCTATGAAAAATTCACTAGCAAAAATTCCCGTCTCAAGGGTATGGCCTTGCTGCCCATTCAGGACGTCGAGGCAGCCGCTCTAGAACTGATGGTGGCTTTCTCGCAATGCGCGCGGAGTTGATCAAGCAGCGGCCCGATGCCGTAAAACCTTGTCTGCAGGGGGGAACTCGACGTCCACGAGCCCTTCTTCTTCTGACATCCGCACGAGCGCGTTTTTTCTCTCGGGCTGATCGTCAAAATTTATCGCGCGCTCCCAAAAAACGCGTCCTCTTTGTGAATGTAGCCGCGGATTCCATTCGTATCAAGGGAGCGGATCCTATAGTACTCTCCCATCCGGCCTGTGACCTGGATACGCGTGCCGGGTAGCAGGGTTGTAATTATTTTTGCGTTGGACGTCGGGCTTGAGCGCACAAAAGAATTATCTGTCACAGATAAGTTTGTGCGTTTCGTTGACTGTTCTTTGTTCTCGGGCTTTCCAGGTTGGACGGCACCGCTGCCCATGCCTTTGCTAGCGTTTACAGCAGCCATTAGAACATTGATTGGCTCTTCCTTTATTAAAGCGGACGTATCCTGATTCGGCGCGAGCGCAGAGGGGACGAGCGCAACCTCTTTTATTACTTTGCGTCCGCCGCGAGGCATTGCACCCTCACTATGGAAGTCAGGAAGAGGTAATATCGATTCCCTCGGATAAAGAAAAATGCCCAACGCGGTCAGTAGAACTATAGCTACGAAAGCGCCAATGGTCGGCCTAAACCATTGTTGATCACTGAAAGGTTTGCTACCGTTCGGCTCTTCCTGACGGTTAGCAGTAGCCGAGAGTGTGCCCTCATCCTCGCCCATCGACCAATCGCCGAATAATGGCTCGTCCTTTGGTTTTTCGTAAATTGTTAGCGGGCAATGTTCGACATCTTTCAATACAAATTCCGGCGCAGATGTGACGATTTCTTGTTCTTCAAGCAATTTGACGAGGCTGCGAGGCTGACCCTCCTGTTTAAAGGAAGAACCAAGGAATAGCTCCTCAGCAGCTTCGTCGATCATGGCGGCGCTCACTTTTCCTTCGGACAGAGCGTAAGCAATAAGTAGCGCATTGTCGCAGATAATATTGATGAGGCGGGGGATGCCAGTCGAATAAAGGGCAATTTTTTCGATGGCGGCAGGATCAAATAACCTCTCTGTGCTATGGCCGATAACCTGCAGCCTCGAATCCATGTAGAGTCTAACCTCGGTATCCGCGACCGGTTGGAGTCGGCAGCGCAGGACCACACGTTGCTTCAGCTGACAAAGTTCTGGCTGTTCCAGTTTTTGTTCGAACTCGACTTGGCCGGCCAGAACAATTTGTACGAGCTTATCTTTGGCGGTTTCCAAATTACTCAGGCATCTCAGCTCTTCCAGGGTATTGAGGCTCAGATTTTGTGCCTCGTCGATCAGCAGAGCAACGATATTTCCGGTCCGAAACTGTCCAATCACATAATCAGTGAATTGCCCAAGCGCCGAGCGCCCATTGCACGCCGGCAATCCAAGATCAGTCAATATCAAAGGTAACAGTTCTGTATGATTCAACGGAGTACACGGCACGTAGGCTGTTTTGATTCTCGCGTCAAAAGCGCTCATGGCCTTTTTGAGAAGAGTAGTCTTGCCAGTACCTGCCCCACCGGTAAGTAGAATGAACCCCTTACGAGCTTCGACGCCGTACCCAATAGTAGCCAACGCTTCTTGATAAACCGTGTTAAGGTAATAGAACTGAGGGTCGGGCGTCACCCCGAATGGTGATTCACGAAATCTAAAATGGGCGTTGTACATTAGAGATTCTCCGGCATGATTCTTTCAGTAGACGCGGCCATTTATTGTTGCCAACTATTGCCAAGTTCAGCCAAAGGATACCAATTTACCAAACAATGGGAGAGAGGTGCAAGGAAAATCATCCCTTTGTCCGGGGCGGAGTTTCTCCAGTCAGAAGTGCAGAATTTAGAATTGGGTGTGCAACGGGCGGCGTGCAGTATTGCAACCTGCGCGCAGTTCGGAATGCTCCAATGACTCGGTAACCGTTCTGTTAAAACTATAGCGGACGCTGTTCTGCGGGATTGAGAACACCGTTAGCACGGCCGTATGCGATGCCAGCTGAGCCGTGTCTGCATGCGTTCCGGTCCCGGGAGGGCCGGGCGGTTTTTGCCGCGCTCTGTGGATCGCTGCGCAGGTTGAATCCAACGAGCAAAGCGCAGGCCCAAAGCAAAGGAAGCTTGTCCTCACTTGATCACCCGATCTGCCCTCGCCAGCACGTTCGTTCGGTGGGATCGTGAGCCCGATTTGCTTTGCGGTTTTTAGATTGATCACCAACTCAAACTTGGTCGGCTGCTCAACCGGAATGTCTGCGGGTTTCGTCCCTTTCGGAATCCTGTCAACGTAGCGAGCGCCGTCTTTTCCCTCATTGCTGTACCCAGATCCATAGGCCATCAAGCAGCCATTGTCCGCATAATCCGACCTCGCACATATCGATGCCGACCGGTACTTAATCGCCAAGTCAAAAATGAGTTTTTGATTCGAATTAGCCAACGGATTGAGCGTTGCCCAGAAGTAGTGTAGCGAGGCCAAGTTCTTTTCCTCTGGTCGCAAACTGCCTGAACGCACTGATCTGCATGTCCCAGATTCCTTCCGAAGCGTTCTGCCGGCCCGTAAGATAGCCGGGATGAATCGTGATCACCCGCGCGCCCATTGCGGCGCTCTCTTCGATACCCTGAAGAACCTGGCGGATCGATTCTTTTCTTATTCCCGGGTTGCTGGAAGTTATATTGAGATCGCCGATCGGCCCATGCACAGACAAACTCAGACCGCTCTTACGTAACTGTTTTTACTAGATCCCCCCTGTCATCCCGCCACAGATGCTCGGACCAGACTTCCAGCCAGGAGACGCCTTGCTCACGCGCCAAGTCGATTACGGCATCGAGTGGATGGGACTTGAAAAGCAGACTGAAAATCGCGACTTGGATGGCATCCTTCTTGGGATTTGGAAGCGACCGAGGGTAAATATCACGAAGCTGATATTCGTTCACGGCCAAGGTCAAGGCAGCATCGTGGAATTTCAGCGGCTGGTTAGCTGTTTTCAAAATTGCGATCCGTATGATGCTGTTTTCGCAGAGTTGCGAGTTTTCCGTCAGTCTCGTTTTGAATCTAGAGATATTTACCGCCGGCGATGGGCGTTAGTCGTAACGGTTTGTTGGGAACCGTCTCGGGCACGTTTCTGGCTATTTTCGTGTTCCAAGTGAAGCTATAAGGTGGGACAGGCTATGTATAAAAAAATACTAGTACCTCTGGACGGATCAGATCTGTCCGCGAGCGTTCTGCCGTTCATCCGCTGGCTAACTTCTGCTTTGAAGACGCCGGTCGAGTTGTTGCACGTCGGAGACGTGAACCGGTTGGCGCCCTACTCGCCTCCGCTGCAAGTTGGTTATTTGGAACATATTGCCCAATCTTTTGTGCAGGGTTCGGAGGTGAAATGCACAATCGAGCAGGGTAGTCCCGCGGAACTAATCATCCGTACGGCGAGTGCTGAGCCGAAAATTTTGGTGGCGATGGCGACCCACGGCTATACGGGAGCCGCGCGCTGGCTTCTGGGGAGCGTTACCCAGAAAGTCTTACATGGACTGCACAGCGATTTATTGACGATCCGGCCCGGAGGCGGCAGTGATATTTGGCAAGCAAAACTGAAAACGATTATCGTGCCATTGGATCTTTCTCCCGCGGCTGAACAGGTTTTCGCGCCGGTATCAGAATTGGCTCGGCAGCTTGGACTAGAACTTCTTTTGGTACATGTGACGAAGCACGTCTACACCGGACCCTCGGACGCTTTTCTGCCGGTCTTTGGGGCGATTCCAAATCTGAAAGAACTGTGGGAGCACGACAGGGCGATGGGAGCCAAGTACCTAGCGGAGAAGGTTGAGGAACTACGCGGGCGGGGACTTAGCCGGCTATCGAGCCGCGTTCTTCCGGGAGGAGTCGATGGCGCCGCAGGCGGAATCATCACAGCCGCCGAGAGTACCCCGGAAAGCCTCGTTGCGATGACGAGCGTTGGCCAAGGCGGCCTCGGACGCTGGCTCGTCGGCAGTGTGACAGAACGAGTCATTTGTCACTCGAGAAGTCCAGTGTTAGTGATTCGAACGCAGGCATCCTGATGCAACTTAATTTGGAAATAAGCCCTCGTGATCTGGCGTCGCGAACCGGTAAGGATCAAATTTTCTGCTTGCCAGCGCTAGCCATTTGAACTACCAACAGCCTCTGCAGTTAGCGGGAGGTGGAACGGAATTTATGGTTTCCCGCTTCCAAAACGCCCTCGTCGACGTTTACCCTGAGCAAGAACAGCAGCCCCACGACAAAGAAAACGATCAGCGACACAATAGCAACCCGGTAACTGCCGGTTAATTGCAGGGCCAACCCAAAGAGCAACGGACCAAGCCAGCTCGTTCCCTTATCGCTGATTTCATAAAGTCCGAAGTATTCGGACTCCTGACCTTTGGGAATCATCAGTGAATACACTGAACGGCTGAGTGCCTGGCTTCCCCCGAGTACAATGGCAATGGCGCCGGCCATCAGATAAAAATCGCGAGCGGTTTTTAGAAAAGCGTAGGCGTAGACCAGGGTGCCAATCCATATCAGCAGACTAATGATGATAGACCGCTTGGCGTTGATGGCCCGGGCAATGTAGTGGAACAGGATCGCGCCAAAGAAGCCGACAAACTGGACCATCAGAATCGCAGTGGCCAAGGTAGTGATGCTCAATCCCAACTCTTCCTGACCGAACACCGCTGCCAGCGAGATTACTGTCTGGATGCCGTCGTTGTAGACCAGATATGCAATAAGAAAGAGCATCGCCTGGGGGTGAATGCGGATTTTGCTCAGAGTATCCCGAAGCTGCCTGACCCCGACGATCAGGTAGCGCTCATCAGGGGGCAATTGTTTCGCCGGTTGACGCTGTCTCAACACCACGAGAGGGATCACCGTGAAGACAGCCCACCACACGCCGGCGGAAGCAAGATTGATACGTACAGCCGCGTCGATGCTGAGCCCCACGTCACCGCTTTTGGCTAAGAGCAACAGATTCAGAGCCAGCAGGAGGCCGCCCCCGAGGTAACCGAGGGCCCAGCCCATGGAAGAGACGTGATCACGCTCTTCGACCCGGGCGATGTCAATGAGGAAGGCATTGTAAAAAACAATGGAGGCACCGAAGCTCAGGTTAGCGAGGACAAACAGGGCGCCGCCGAGCAGGTAGTCTGTCGGCTGCAAAAAGTACATGGCGATCGTGGCAAATGCACCTGTGTAGGCAAAGAAAGCGAGCATCTGTTTCTTGAAATGCGAGTAATCTGCGATGGCACCCAAGAGCGGGAGAAATACCACTTGCAACAGGACGGCGAGCGAAACGACATAAGGGAAGAATGATTCCGCGACAACTTTAAGCCCCAGCGGATAGACAAGACCCCCCCTGTCTGCCGCTGCTTTGGCCAGGGTCGTAAGATACGGGCCGATAAATACAGTCAGGACCGTCGTCGGAAACGCAGAATTGGCCCAGTCGTAAAAGTACCACGCGCGCTGTTCGCGGCGCTCTGCCGAGATTTTTTGCATGGCCGTGCGTGCTGGTATTCAGGACTGGTCAGTCAACACATCACCCGGATGATCGCCAGAGAGATAGGAAAACAGTCGCGCCTCCTTCAAATCTGAAATAAAGAACCGGACTGGCGCATAGGGATCTCGGTCTCGTTCAATTTATGCTGAAAACAGCCGCGATAAAACGCTTCGAAGGTCAGCTGCTGAAAGGAAGTT
>JBIOXP010000032.1:0-11950 GCA_044869705.1 Binatia bacterium
CCGCGTTGATCTTCTACGAGAATCTTTTCTGCGCGAAATAAATAGCCCAGGGCCGATGGTTTACGCTTACGGAGTAGGCGAATTTCAATTGGCGCTTGGAGCGGTGCTACAACGCCCTGTTTCGTCAGGCGTTGATGGTTCACGTCGATGCCGACCCCATTGGGATAATGCGGTGCGAGGAAGTCGTTGAAAGCCGGATCGAGAAGCGGTTGAAAATGGCGCCTCAGGCTCGCTTCCAAAAAACCGGGATCGAGCAACGGAGACAAGGGATTGCGCAATCTGAGGCGAACCGCTGTGCCGCGCTCCTGAACCCGTCCGGCTGCGGGCACCCACTTCCACGGTGCGCGATGCCGCGACGCCATATGCCACGCCGACGCGATATGAGTTTTGCCGCGTCGAGTCTCGGTAAGAACCTCTTCACAAATGAGCAGTCCAAGCTTGATGCCGACGCCGGCAAACCCGATGCCCTGTCCGCGAATTTTATTGCTCGATGCAATGTCATGAAAGCGCGACAAATCGCGGCGCTGCATGCCTGACCCATTATCGATTACGGTCAGCGCACGCTCGGCGGAATCACAGTCAAATGAAATCGTAGAAGCACCAGAGTCCAGTGCATTGGCCATGATCTCGGTAAGGATCGTTTCTTCGACCGCTCCAGGGTAAGCGTCCCGGAGATCTTCCAGGAGATGCAGCAGATCTACGCGAGTTTCGCCCATCGATAGTTTTCTTAAAACTCCAGACTGAACCGCCGCTCTATTCCTTCGGCTTTGCGTTCGCTTTAGCGTCGTCAATGATCGGCTGGAGCTTCTTTTTTAGCGCAGGATTGAGCTGAAACGCTTTCTGGAAATCGGCATCCGCTTCCTTATCCTTGTTCTGATAAACGCGAATAATACCGCGATAGACGTAAGCGTCGGCATTTTTCGGCTGCATACTGATGACCGCGCTGAAATCCCGCGCCGCGTAGTCGTATTTATTGAGGCGCATATAGCCGAGGCCGCGACTGAACGGCGCCTCGGGATCCTTGGGGTTGAGGCGCGTCGCTTCGCTGTAATCCGCGACGGCGTCTTCAAATTTTCCCAGCTTCGCCTGCGCCAGGCCGCGATTGTAAAAGGCCGCCGCGGATTTTTCATTCAGGCGAATGGCATCGCTGAAGTCGTGCACAGCGTCATCATATTTTTGCAGATCCGCATAGGCGATGCCGCGATTATAGTAAGCGTCGGCTAAATTGGCATCGCGGCTCAACGCGGCATTGTAGTCTTTGATTGCATTCTCTTTCTGATCGAGCGCCAGATAGGCATTGCCTCGATTGAAATAATTTTGCCCATTCCCGGGCTCGATGCGAATCGCTTCGCCGAAGTCTTTGACCGCGGCGTCATATCGGCGCGTGTCGAAGAGAATGCTGCCACGATTGACATAGCTGCGGGCGTCTTCCGGATCCAATTTGAGCGCAGCGCTGTAATCGTTGAGCGCCGCCGCGTCCTGTTTGACGCGGCGACGAGCATTGCCGCGGTTATAGTACGCCTCGGCATCTTTGGGATTCAGCCGGATCGCCTGGGTATAGTCTTTGATTGCCTCCTGATTCGCGCCGAGATCATAGTGAGCATTGCCGCGATTGAAATACGCCTCGGCGAGCTTCGGGTGGCTCCTGATCACCTTGTCATATTCCGCGACGGCTTCTTTTAGCTTTCCAGCCTCCTGAAGTTCCAGAGCCGTCTTGAGCGGCTCCTCGATCCCCGCGGCGCCGCTGATCCGCGGGAAAAAGGTAATCGCGGCCACGAGAACCCACATCCAACTGCGGTCGCGAATCTCAATCATTTGACCGGAGTCATCAGCGGCTCGAGCTTTTTCTTCAGAGCGGGATCCAACTCGATAGCTTTTTTGAAGTCGGTCTGCGCGTCATCAGTTTTGCCTTGGCGCGCCCGAATCACGCCGCGATTGGCATAGATCCTTGCGTTCTTCGGTTCGAGCTGGATCGCTTCGTCATAATCTTTGAGGGCTTCATCGTAGCGGCCGAGGAGCGAATATGCATTGGCGCGATTGTTATAAGCTTCGCCGTTTTTCGGTTGCAGCTTGATCGCCTCGGAATAATCCTGGATCGCATGATCATTCTGTCCCAAGCGCCGATAAGCGAAGCCGCGGCTGTAATAAATCTCCGCATCTTTGGGGTCGAGCTTTTGCGCCTGGGTGAGATCCTTAACCGCCTGTTCAAATTGATTCAAACCGCTGTGAGCCAGGCCGCGCTGGCGATAGGCCTTCGGCGCCTTGGGATCGAGCTTGAGAACTTCATCAAAATCTTTGATCGCGCCGTCGAACTGTTTTTTTGCCAGATGGGCGTTGCCCCGATTGAAATAAGCGTCGATGGATTTGGGATTCAGTTTGAGCGCCTCGTCATAATCCCTGATCGCATCGTCATGCTGACCGAGCTTGAAATAGGCGAGACCGCGGTTATTGTAAGGCTCGTCGGCTTTTGGCGACGATTTGATCGCGCGATCGTACGCGGCCACGGCCTCCTTATATTTTCCCGCCTTGTACAGTTTCACGCCTTCGCTGAAGGCATTTTGCGCTTCGCCGGCAAAGATAGCCGCCGGCAGCAGCAAGAAAATCGCTAGCCAAATCTTCGCCAGCGGAAGAGTGTGCTGCATGACTCCAAATTCTTTAACTTATGCTGTCGCGGATGTCCATTCGATCGTGCCTGCGACCCTGGTCCACTAGACAAAAATACTAAAAAGGAATAGATCATAAGCTTAACAATAGGGATCCCAACAGGAGGTTAAGCATGACCACTGCCGCAGCGGCTACGCGAACCGCGGAACAAGTTTTAGGAAAGGACCAAATTGTCTCGTCAGATTCGCATATCATGGAGCCGCCCGATCTCTGGGAGGCTAATCTGACGCCAAGCCTCAAGTCTAAATTCCCGAAATTCCCGCCGCGCAATACGGCTGGGGAAAAGCCGGGCGGTCATGATCCTAAAGCGCGTCTCGATGAGATGGCCGTGGATGGTGTCAGCGCCGAAGTGCTGTACGCGACCCATGGACTTCGGCTCTATGCGCTCGAAGATGCCGAACTGCAGGAAACATGCTTTCAAATCGCCAACGATTGGATGATCGATTACTGCAATGTCGCGCCCGGGCGACTATTCGGGATCCCGATGATTTCCATGTACAACATCCCGAAAGCGATCAAAGAGCTCGAACGCTGCAAAAAAGCCGGCATGATCGGTTGCATGATCTGGCAAGTTCCGCCCGAGCATCTGCCCTTCACCAGCGATCACTACAAGCCATTCTGGGAAGCCGCCTCCGAGCTCGACATGCCGGTCAATGTGCATATCCTGACCGGCTTCAACTATAGCCGTTTCGAGCGCAAGGGTTTGGACACCTACCGGATGACCGTGAACCAGAAGCTTACCGACGCCGCAAATATTCTGTTCGATTTTGTTTTCGGCGGCGTGCTGGCGAAAAATCCCAAGCTGAAACTGGTCTATGTCGAAAACGAAGTCGGCTGGATTCCGTTTTACTGTCACGAATGGGATAAGTACTTCGTGCGGCACAGCCCCAAGGCGCCGCTTCCTTATATGCAGAAGCTGCCGAGCGAATACGTCCGCGAGCAGGTCTATGCGACGTTCTTCAGCGATCCGTGCGGCGGGCGCATGATGGACTGGTTCGGCGAAGATAATTTCATGTGGTCGAGCGACTATCCGCACGCCGCGTCGACCTGGCCGCATTCACGTCAGGTCATCGCCGACGAGCTTGGCCATTTGCCCAAACCGGTTATCGATAAGGTCGTGCGCCAGAACGTGATCGATTTGTACAAGCTGAAAGTCGACGGAATTAACAATTAATAGGCAGGTTGAAAGGAGTCATCATGCACGCAGCGAGAAAGTTGGAACCCACGGAAAAACCGAAGACGCAAAAGTTTTCATTGCGCACGCCCTATATGAAACAGGGTCGGATTACACAGTTGGTCGCGGAAACCGAGAACATGTGGATCCACACCAAGATCAACTATGAAGGCGGCGAAAATGAGATCCATACTCATCTCGATGAAGATCATGCGTTTATCGTTCTCGAAGGACAGATGAGCGTGTTCGACGAAAAGGGCGGCGAGATTAAAGTTGAAAAACACCAGGGCGTGATGATTCCCAAGGGCGCTTATTATCGCTACCTCAACACCGGCAGCGAAAACCTGGTCGTGCTGCGGGTCGGCGCCGGCGTGAAAGGGCAGAAACAAGGCGGTGAAGAAATGCGGGTCCGCCCGGACGGCAAACCGTTGATCGCGTCCTCTCAGGAGAACAAGACTGTGCCGCCGATCGAGGATAGCAGGTTTTTTGCGGACACCGCGGGCTAATAAGCCGCGAGCGAGAGAGTTTTTACACGCCGGCCACTGCTTTTCAGTGGCCGGTTTCGTTTTAGGGAGCCGTTATGAGTGAAACGATTCGCCCGATGCCGGAGGAAATGCCAGTGGAGCTGTGGCGCGGGGTCGAGCCGTCCTCGCCGGTGTGGCACGGAAGAGTGGCGGCGCTTTTTATCGCGCCGAAATCGGCGCAAGAAATGGTCTCGCTCTCCAGCGTCCGGGCATTGGCGGACCGCGGCCTGGAAGGCGATCGGTTTTTCCGCGACTCGTGGAGCGCCATTAACCGCTCCGATAAGGCCGTGAGTTTGATCGAAGATGAAGTTCTCGAGCTCGCCGCTGCAGAGCTCGGAGTCGAATCGATCGCACAAAAAACTCGCCGAAACATCGTCACGCGCGGCGTTCCGCTGATCGATTTACTGCATCGAGAGTTCGTGGTCGGTAACGTGCGGATGCGCGGTATCCGCCTGTTCGAGCCGTGCGCTCATCTGGTGAAGGTTTCCAAGTTGCCGGGGATTTTCAAGGCGCTCAATCATCGGAGCGGACTCAAAGCGGCGATTCTGGGCGACGGAATTATTTCCGTCGGTGACCGGATCGCGTTGGACGAGGTTCAGGTGACTGCGGCTGGATAGACAGACCTCACGGAACTCAGACGAGCAGCGAGGCGGCAGTTTGTCATTTCGAGGAAAGCGAGAAATCCTTCTTGCGCTAATGAGCCGTCATGGACTTAGCTCATGGTCAGTTAGCAAAGATCTCTCACTTCGTTCGAGATGACAAACTTGTCTGCTAAGAGTTGACAAACAGCACGTCCGCGCACGCTAGAAGATCAGCCATGGACTTTGGACTCCATTTGCCGGCATCATCGGCGACCGTGAAGCCTGAAGATCTCGTTCGCTTCGCGCAGCAAGCCGAAGCTCTCGGTTTTTACTGCTTGACCGTCGCCGATCACGTGATTGTGCCGAAAAATATTTCGGTTCCTTATCCGTACACGGTCGACGGCAAATATCCCGGCACCGGTTACCACCTCGAGACACTCTCGACCATGGGTTATCTCATGGGCGCAACGCAACGGATTCGCCTCGCGACCAGCGTGATGATTTTGCCGTACCGGAACCCGGTTGTGACCGCAAAAATGCTCGCAAGCCTCGACGTCTTGTCCCGCGGTCGGGTCATCGTCGGCGCGGGCGTCGGCTGGATGAAGGAAGAGTTCGACAACATCCGCACCGAGCCATTCAGCGAACGGGGAAAAGTCACCGACGAGTTCATCGCGGCTTTTAGAGAGTTGTGGACGAGCGAGAATCCGACTTTTCACGGTAAATACTGCCGGTTTTCTGATATCGTTTTTTTGCCGAAACCCGTGCAAAAACCCACTATCCCGATCTGGATCGGCGGGCATAGCAAACAAGCGATCCGGCGCGCGGCACGACTGGGCGACGGCTGGCACCCGATCGGCGGCGTGCCGACCATTCCGCTCGAGCCGCAAGACGTAGCGGCAGACATGGCGATGCTGTGCGAATATGCCGAAAAAGCCGGCCGCGATGCCAAAAAAATTCGCGTGGTGCTGAAAGGCTCATTGTTCGATCGTGAAAAGCAAATCACTCCGGGTAAGCGCCGCCGCTTTATCGGCAGCGCCGAAGAAGTGGCGTCCGATATTCGTGACTATCGCGCCGTCGGCGTCGACACCATGATCTTTGACGTGCGCCGCCCGACCATCGGCGAAACTTTGGAGCGCATGGAGTGGATGGCCAAGGACGTCTTCCCCCAAGTGTAGGCTGTCGGCATGCCACTCCGGCCGAATCGAAAATCCAAAATCAAAAATCGAAAATTTCTTTATTACGCTGCCTTCGGTTGGGGAATCTCCGCCGGCCAGTTCTCGATATAGACGGGCTCCGGCGGGAAACCGAGCACATTCAGATATAAATATTCGCGCCAGGCCGGAAACTTTCGCACGTTTTCGACCGGAACATTGAAGTACTTTCGCAGGAACTCCCGGCGCGGCGGATCGAAGATCGTGCGCGGCCGGCTGTTAAGCGCTTGCCGGTCAATTTCGCCGATGCGCTTTCTAATCGGCGCTTCGCCCCAGATTTCAATTTGCTCCCATACATAATCATGGATTTTCTGTAAGATGGCGTCGTGATGGCTACGCTCCTCCGCGTGCACCACCCGTTCTTCGAAATCGAGCAGCTTCGGCGTGGTTATCTCGATGCTCTGGATGCTGGCTGCGGTCACGTGTCCGTAGGGCCATAGATTACCGGAAAAAATGTAACTCAAAAAATCCCGCTTCATGATCTGATGGTGCTCGATCCGCGGGGTAAGGCCATATTTGCGCTCGAAATCAGGGTCGGGTTTGGAGTGATCACGGCTCGGGTCGATGGCATTGGCCTGGCGGATGTAGCCCCAGCCATGGCCGGCTTCAGTACCGGCGTGCTCGGCGAGAAAATAACGCCATTCGCAATCCATTTCGAAGTGCGCCATGGCATAACATGCCGTGCCGACTGTGACTTCGAGCTCGTCCCGGCCGCGGTGAGCTAGCCACCGCGCCAAACGTTCCCGTTCCTCGTCGTCTTTGGGCGGCCGCTTGATGTTGTCGCGGCTCTTGCGCAGTGCATCGACCTCCGCGCTGATCGGGTTATCTTCGCTATAGGTAATCTTTTTTCCCACGCCTCGGATATCCGCCATATAGCCTCCTGTTACAAATATTTTTACTTTGCCGAATAAAGCGAGCGCACGAATCCTTCCGTTTCGATGCCTTCGAGCACACTCATATCTAATACAGCGTACGGATTGCGTGTAGAGGGTTCAGGCGAAACCTTGAGAATTGTGTCGATGGCCTCCTTCGATACGATCGGGAACCGCTCATAGACCATCGTCACCCGCTGATAAACTTCTTCGATGGCTTCGGGATCGGCGAGGCGCATGGTTCGACCTATGGTTTTCTTTGCCAGATCCGGATTCGTGAGCGCAAGATTCACGCCGTGAAGAATCGCTTTGAGAAATCGCCCCAGTAAAAGCGGCTCTTTTTCCAACATTGTCCGTGTGGTGACGACGGAAGTGAACGGGCAGGGAATGCGCGCCGTCGCCATGTCCAAAATCATGTGCAGCCCGGATCGCTTCGCCTCGGTGGTCTCCGGCGGCGATAAAAGCGCCGCATCGACGACGCCGGTGAACAGGGCCTGCGAGACAAGGCCCAAGCGTCCGAATGCGATCAACTTCACATGTTTGACAGGATCGAGCCCCGCTCGCGCTAACATAACCTGATTGGCCAAATTGAGCGAAGTCCCTGGCGGAGTATTCGCGATCAGCTTTCCTTTCAGATCTTTTACGCCGGCAATCTCCGGCTTCGCCCACAGCTGAAAAGGAATCGCGTTCACCAATCCGCTGATGATGCGAACGTCGACTCCTTTCAAGTAGGCGCTAAGTGCCTGGCCGCCGCCGACGATCGCAAGTTGCAAACTGCCGGAATCGAGAGCCCGGATCATGGTCGTTCCGGCAGATTGCGTAAATTCGACGTTCACGCCATGAAGAGCGAAGAGCTTTTGCTCGACGGCGATGGCGCCCGCCAACTGAGTAGCGGTTGCGCCGGAAAAGCCGAAACGGAGCGATTCCGCGGCCCATGAGATTTGGCTGTTCGCAGCCAGCGCGAGCGCTGCCAGGGCGAAAAACCATGGCGACTTGGTGAAACAAGACAAGATTTTTGTTAGCACGAAAGTAAACATCCGTCGCCCCGGGCGCAAAAAGGAGTACCTCAACCGCATTCATACTTCTTCCGGCGCGTTGGCGCCAGTTGTGCCCCGATCCCATCGCCATACGACGGTGAACGGCATCTTGAGTTTGAAAAGTGAATCCACCGATGCCGTTCCTATTGAACGAGACCGATCCCTTGGCAAGTTGTCGGATCCAACACATGGGCTTGACTCGCACTCTGGCTTGATGAGAATGATGCTAGCCGTGAAGTGCGATCAGATAGCGCTCTCATCTGCGCGCCGGGAGTTTAGCTTTGGAGTTGATCTGGCACGGTATTCTCAAGGCGTTCGAGCTGCTCGTTAGCGGCGATGCCGAGGTCTGGGAGATTACCTGGCTATCGGTGAAAATATCGGGGGCCGCGACTCTCGTTTCGCTGTTGCTCGGAATCCCGCTCGGGATCGGTCTCGCGCTACTACGCTTTCCCGGCCGTGATTTGGTTGCCGCTTTGATCAATACGGGCATGGGTTTACCGCCTGTCGTCGTGGGGCTATTCATATCGATTTTGCTTTGGCGTAGCGGTCCGCTTGGATTCCTCGATTTGATTTACACGCCTCAAGCAATGATTCTGGCGCAGGTGGTGATCGCATTTCCGATTGTCGCCGGTCTGACAATGGCGACTTTCCAAACTCTCGATCCGAATCTCGCGCTCCAATTACTCGGCATTGGCGCATCGAAACGGCAGATGGTGTGGCTTCTTTGCAAGGAAGCGCGGTTACCGCTGCTTGCGGCGGTCATGGCTGGCTTCGGCGGCGTCATCTCCGAAGTCGGCGCTTCCATGATGGTCGGCGGAAATATTCGCGGGCAAACCCGCGTACTGACGACGGCGACTGTTCTGGAAACCGGCAGAGGCGATTTTGATGTCGCCATTGCCTTGGGCTTCATTCTTCTGACTGTTTGCTTCGCGCTGAATTACTTCCTCACGCATATCCAGCAGCGTGGCCGGACCAAATGGCCGACTGTGTCGTAGCGTTGGGCGATGTGCAGGTTCGCTACGGCGCGGCAACGGTTCTCGATGTGCCGTCATTTGATGTTGTCGACAGCGAAATCGTAGCCATCATTGGCGCGAACGGCGCGGGCAAATCTACTCTGCTGAGAGTGCTCGGCTTACTTCAACAGCCGACTTGCGGAAAGGTATACTTTCGCGGTGAGACGGCAACGCCGGCAAATTCGTTTGCGCTGCGCCGTCGAACGGCGAGTGTGCTGCAGAGTCCGCTCCTGCTCGATTCCACCGTCTATGCCAACGCGGCGCTCGGTTTGAAGCTGCGCGGCGTCAACCGTGAGGAGACCGAAACGAGATTGCAGCCATGGCTTGAACGCTTGGGCATTGCGCACCTGGCGGCGCGGCCGGCTCGCACACTTTCCGGCGGCGAGGCACGTCGGACCTCGCTTGCTCGGGCACTGGTGCTCGAGCCCGAGTTGCTGCTCCTAGACGAACCCTTCTCCGCGCTGGATGCACCGAGCCGGGAAACACTGCTGCTGGATTTGCAGCACGTCCTGCCGCAAAGCCAAGCTGCCGTGGTGATCGTCACCCACGATCTATATGAAGCCGCGGCACTGGCAGGCCGAATCGGCCTTCTAAACCAGGGAAAATTGCTTCAGATGGGTCCAATAGAAGAGCTTTTGACTCGTCCGGCAAGCGCAGAGGTAGCCGCCTTCGTTGCCGTGCAGAATCGAATTTGGGGAGAGTGGCGTTCATCACGCTCTGGCCCAGGGCGGTAATTGGCCGAAAACAAGATTAAGCGCAATCGATTGCCCGCTCATTTCGCCGCTGATCATGACGGCGTTGGAGCCAAAGCCGATCGAACGCTTGACAGACATGGAAGATGACTCAAGTCTTTGTCAATATACTTGCGCTCGCATCAAGCAGATGAAAGAGTCTCATGCCCGACATGGAGCTTGGCCAACCGACAACACACTCTTCGGCATTAAAACGTTAGATGGAAGGGGGCGAAATGCGTGAGATCCTAACTGATATTTTCACTTGGCCGTGGTTCTCGGAACCGCATGGTTACAATTTCAACGGGCATTTTGTACGGCACCCTGCGGGAAATCTCTGCATCGATCCGGTGGAACCTGGCGATGAGGATTTGGCGGAAATCGAGCGGCAGGGGGTTGCGCGCATTCTCATCACCAACCGCAATCACTCCCGTGCCGCCAATAAGATTCGGGCGCGCACTGGCGCGCGGACGCTGATCCATCCGGCGGACGCAGCTCACGCCCGTAAAGAAGGCGCGGAGTTGGACGGCGAATTAAATCCCGGGGACAAGGTCGGTCCGTTCGTGGTGATCGACGCGCCGGGAAAATCGCTGGGAGAAGTCGTGCTTCATTGGCCGGACCGAAGAATTCTTCTGGTGGGCGACGCCGTGGTCGGCGATCCGCCCGGAAAATGCAAGCTCTTGCCGGACAAGGTCGTGGACGACCCGCCGCGCCTGCGCGACAGCGCGCGTCAACTTCTGGCGCTCGACTTCGACATTCTACTGGTTGGCGACGGCGTGCCGATCCTCGCGGGAGCGAAGGAGAGATTGCGTGAATTGGTGCAGACGTTTTAGACCGTTGACGGTTCAGCGGCTGCCGCTTTCACAATCCCACAGGTCAGGGGCTTGCCAAAGACAATGACACTTACCCGTTGAAACAGATCCTTGGTATCGAGTAGTGTTTTTGAAGAGATTTCCGGAAAGCACCAGTCGGTAACGAACAGGAGGCACCAGCTACTATGCCTCACCGGGTCATCCATCTCATCAATCCCAAAACGGACTCGCTCACCACGCGCCCGCTCTATCTCAATCGGGCCCTTTACTCGCCGCTGGCAGGCCTGCTCGCAGTCGCGAGCGCGATCCCGCGAGATCGGTACGAGGTGATATTGACCGATGAGAATATCGAGTCCATCGACTTCGAGCTCGAGGCCGACCTCGTTGGCATCTCGGCGATGACCTGTTACGTGAAACGCGGCTATCAGATTGCCGCTGCATTTCGAAAGCGCGGGGTGCCCGTGGTCATGGGTGGCGTCCATCCGAGCTTCATGCCGCAGGAAGCGCTGCGGCATTGTGACGCCGTCGTGATTGGCGAGGTGGAGCTGGTGATCTCTAACCTGCTGGACGACCTCGAACGCGGCGAGATGCGCGGCACCTACAAATCGGAGCGGCTCCATGCGATGGAAAACCTGCCGGAGCCGCGCTATGACCTGATCAAAAAGCACCGTTATGTAAACAGCACGTTCGTACAGACCTCACGCGGCTGCCACCAGGGTTGCACCTTCTGCGCGGAGCCGCTGATGAACGGACTGAAGTTTCGCTATCGTCCAGTCGATGACGTGATGCGCGAAGTGGAGACCTGCGGCTCGCGTACGATTTCGATTAACGATGCCGACTTCTTCGGTACCGCCGAACGCCCGAAGCAGGTGATGCGCGCGCTCAAGGGCCGCGGCATTCATTGGCAGGCGGGTGTTACCTCGAAGCTGGCGCAGGATGATCGAATGTTGGAGCTCGCCGCCGAGAGCGGCTGCACGCTGTTGAGCATCGGTTTCGAGTCGATTTCGCGCAAGACCTTAGAAAGCGTGCACAAGCACGTGAATCGGCCCGAGACATTCGCCGCGCTCGTCGAAAAGGTCCACTCTTACGGGATTATGGTTTTCGGACTTTTCATGTTCGGGTTTGACGGCGATGATGCCAGTGTCTTTGAAGAGACCGCACGCTTCAATATTAACGCAAACTATGATGCATGTGCGTACTCCGTCCTGACGCCTTATCCCGGCACCTTGACATGGTACGAGATGAAGAAAGCCAATCGAATCGTCTCTTTCGACTGGTCAAAGTACGATCAGGGAAACGTGGTCTATAAACCGGCAGGAATGTCGGGCGAA
>JBIOXP010000033.1:0-4355 GCA_044869705.1 Binatia bacterium
GCGCGTAAGCCAGTGCTTCGATGGGAACCTCCGTCTCGCGCGGACAAAAGCGCAGATTAGAAGCTGGGCAGTTCTCTTTTGACGAGTACGAGCGAGGGGCAGACCGGTTCAACGGGCGAAACGATAATTGAGCCGGTTGTCGTGGTACTCCATCGAGGCGGAGATGAACAGCGGATTCGGCTTGATCCAGGGCGGAATCGGCGGGAAGGGCGCCGCAGCTTTAATTGCCCGCACCGCTTCCTCGTCAAGTACTTGTGATCCCGACGACCGCACCAACTGGAGCTGTTCCAGTTGGCCGTTCGCGCCGATCATGAATTGTAGCGCGAGCCGTCCCTGAAGGCCGTAGCGAAGGGCAACCTCGGGATATTCCCAGTGAGATTCGATCAGTTGTTTGATTTTGGTGAAGTAGGTGACATACACGGGATCGCTGGTATTGAGGCTTATGGGTGTATCGGCGCGCGCGCTCGAAGATGACCAGGTGGCGCTGGGCAAGAGCTCTTTTAAGCTTGGCAGCTGGCGTTCTGCGATCACCGTCTCCTCCGGGACTTGCTCGCGCGGTAGAGGTGGCCCCGGGATGTCGGGAGGCTTTTCAGCCGCTACCGGAGGCAGCTCCGGACGAGCCGAAACTCCAGCGCGAGAAGAAGCGGCTCTGTTGGATGCGACGCGCGAATCTTTTTTAGCAATAACCGATGGCGCTCTCGACATCCGGGTCGGCGGAGTTCGCGCTATCCGATTCGGCGCCGGCTCGGTTGTTTGGGACGGCGGCAAAAGCGAGACGGATATTGTCTCCGGCCGAGCCGGGGTTGCTCCGCTTCGCAACGGATAGAGGATGAGCACCACCAGGGCATGGGTCGCCAGGGACAGAGCGAAAAACCGCCATGCTGTGGTCCAATCAGCCATCAGCGTATATTATCGATTCACAGGCTGCGAAGAAAGGCGAAGGCGCGCGAACTCTCGGGAGGTGATCTTCATGTTCGGTTTGGGACTCGGCGAATTATTGCTGCTTCTGGTCATCGTGATAATCGTGTTCAATCGACGTCTGCCGGACTTGGGGGAAGGACTCGGCAAGAGCATTAAAAAATTTCGCCGGGCCATGAATGAGCCGGACGATATCGACGTTACTCCCAAGGACTCGAACAAGTCTTAGGTTGTCGTCCCCAGTTAAGCCTCACCTGCGTTGCTTACCTCGCAAGTGAATTCCTTCGCGTTTTTCGACGACTTGAGAAATACAATTGTAAAGGGTATCGAGTCTCCCGGCGGCAGCTCAAAGCTCTTTAAAGGTTTGAGCTCCTGCAGTTGTGGAATGTCCTCCAGAGTCATACCGCGAATAATCTTCGGCGAAAGCGTATTGCCAGCCCAAATGGTCTGCCGTTCGATCTCTTTTCCCGCTTCGTTGTAGACGGTAGCCGTGAGCTGAATCTCACGCACGATGACCGGATTCTGATTGAGGGCGATGCCGCTCACTAAAAAAACCTCGCGATTGCCCTGAATGGTTTGGTAACCGGTGCTCAGTGATTTAATCAGAATGCCTCGTTTCAGATGATTATTCTTGAGCACGGCCGGGCCGATCAGAGGAATTTTTCGTAAAACCGACTCCGGTGCCTCAGGCCGCGCATAGCCAACGGCAGCGAAGAGCGCAAACCCGATCACAAGAAAAGTGAAAAGCGTCACAAAAGGTTTTATCGACGCGCGATGATCGAGATAGGGAGAGATCGCAGTGATATTCGTTGCGGTTTGTTCCTGGTCATCGATGTCCAACTTGCGAAAAAACGGATCATCATCTTTGACCGGCGGCGTTGCGACCAACTCGGGAGCGGGACGGTTGGTCTCGGCGAAGACAAACGGCTTCTCCTGCGGTTGCGCCGTGTGGCCCATGCCCCACTGATGGTGAGCTTGTGTTGAGCTCGTATCGTCCTGTTCCGTTTCGCTAGGGACAGCGCGGGCTTCCGGTTTTGCCCCAAACGGCAGGCTCGGCTCATCGCCGTGCGAAGGAGGAATGGTCGCTTCCGCGGATTCAAAGGCTTCAAACGTGGGCTCGCGATTTTGATCGGTTTCGAGCTCAAAGGTGTGTTTGCAACGTGAGCAGCGAAACGCGGGAGCGGCTCCGCTCAAGACGTCATCGGAAACTTTGTAATTGGTTTGGCATTTGGGGCATTGAACTAGCATCCGTGTCCCTTTTGGTCGGCGCTCGGAAATTCGGAAAAGGCAAGAAAAACAAAGTGATTCTAGATTAATTCGCGAAAACGTCAAGGTTTTATGTTAATAACCCTGCGCGGTGAATAAAAAATTTCTGAGTTCGTCTAAAAGGTACGATCGCTGTGGAGTTGAGTGACTGGGATCTGGTTCAAAAATGTCAAGCGGGAGAAATGGCTTCGTTTCAGGAGCTTGTTTCTCGTTACCATCAGAAGGTTTACATGGTGGTCCTGGGACTCCTGCACAACCGAGACGATGCCTTGGAGGTCGCGCAAGAAACTTTCTTCCGAGCTTATCGCAAAATTCGCAGCTTTGAAGGGGGTTCATCGTTCTACACCTGGATTTATCGAATTGCGGTCAATTTGGCGATTGATCAGCAGCGGCGGCAAAAAAGGAATCCTCTCGAATTTCGTGAAACGATGGATGGGGTATTGGAAGCTCAGGACGAAACCGCGAGGGACCCTTTTGCCGATGTTCATGATCGAGAGCTGCGGGAAAATCTCGTTCGAGCGATTAACGAATTGACGCCGGAACACAAAGCGGTGATCATGCTCAGGACAATCGAAGGTCTTTCATATAAGGACATCGGAGAAATCCTGGGTTGTTCCGAAGGTACGGTGATGAGCCGTTTGCATTACGCGAGAAAAAAGCTGCAGGACAAGTTGAGCGCGTTCCTATGAGAGACTGCGACAGTATACGAGAGTCGATCGGACGCTGGCTCGACGGCGAAGTCGATCCGGCGGAGAGTGAATCGATCCACGCGCATCTGGGAACCTGTGAGCAGTGTAGAAGAGCGCAACAGCAATTCGAATCGATTCATCAAATGCTGAAAACAACCCTGCTCGCCGAAGCGCAACAAATCCAGTTTCTGCCGTTCTGGCGCGGTGTGCAGGTCCGGATCGCGCAAAAACCTCCGTGGCATGAGCAGGCGCGGGAGTGGCTGGGCGCGACATTTACGCTATCCCGAGCGGCATGGCTCATTCCCGCGGGTATCGCCGTCGTACTGACTATCCTGTCGCTGGACTCCTACATCCCCGGCTTGAGCGAGCGGCGGAACAGCTTTGCGAGCGTGGAGTCCATCGATGCTTACGGCCGCAATGTCGCTTTGCTGCGGGAAAACGAGAGCAAAACCACCGTGATTTGGCTCTATGAGGATCAAGAGGGCGAAAATGCGACTGCTGATGAACCCGCGAAATCAGCTCCGGCTTTTTAGTCTCGTTCTGATTTTAGCAGCGGGATTAGTCGGCGCAGCGGAAAAGAATCCTCAGTTCGTACAGGTGACGATCAGAACCATACTCGCCGAAAACAAAAGCGACGATTTCGACCCCAAGCTCAAGGGCATGGAGAAGCAATTAAAGCCGCTCAAATATCGCTCCTATCGTCTGCTGAAAGCTGAGGACCAGAATGTGCCCTCGCAAGGAACGCGGTCGTTCGAAATTCCTGGCGGCCGCTCTCTGACCGTAGCCCCTCAAGAATTCCAAGATAACCGGATCGCGCTCAAGGTCCGATTGACCGAACGCGAGAAACCGGTCATCGATACCACTGTGAAAATCCCAAATAAAGGAAATTTTATTTTGGGCGGACCGCCGCACGAAGGCGGCGTGCTGGTGTTGTCGATCTCCGCTACGGCGCAGTAGACTTGTATTTCGATCACGCTCTTTTCATCGGCTCGACCGAAACACCTTTTCCTTTGAGCCAGCCAATCGCCTTGGCCACTTCCGCCGCTTTGCCGTCGATTTCCAGAGCCACGAGACCCAATTTTGAAGTGACCGTAGAGCCGCGAATATTGAACACGATATCGAAGCGCTTCGATAACATGCTCAATACCGGTTCTTTGATGAGATCCTGAGGGAACGTCAAATAGATCCGTTCCCGGACGATTGCTTGTTTGCTTCGGCTGGCCATTGGCTTCAGATCGAAAATTGCAGATTGCCGACCGACATCCGATCGCGCCAGCCGACCCATAGATTCGTGGTTAGGTATTTGTCGCCGAAGTCCGGAAAAATCGTCACGACGGTCCCCTTTTGGAGAGTACGCGCTAATTTGATGGCAGCAAACATCGCCGCGCCGGAAGACTGTCCGACGAGAATGCCTTCTTCCTGACTCAGACGGTACACGATCGAATAGGCGTCCTCCGTCGAAACGGGAATTTTGCCGTCCAG
>JBIOXP010000034.1:0-6636 GCA_044869705.1 Binatia bacterium
AGGCAATCCCCTCGACGAAGGCGCGGAGAAAGTTAAAAACTGTTTCGGGTTCTTCACGGATGAAGCGCTCGGTCGTCGCAATGTTATTGTGCGGGTAAACGAGCCCGAGCTTGGAGGCATCCGCAAGCTCGACAAATCCCTGTTGTCGCGCAATCAGTGTGTTGGGCGCGTCGACGACCGAGCCTTCTACGGCTCCGTTCATGAGAGCGCTCATGCGCTCACGCTGATTGCCGATCTGCATAATCGTCACGTCTTTTGCCGGATCGAGCCCAAGACGACTCACCATGAAGCGCGCGGCGAAATCCGAAGAGCTGCCGAAACGAGAGATCGCAATCTTTCCTCCTCGTAATCGTTTCGGATCCGAGATTTTCCCGTTGACGTACAAACTGTAAGGCATTGTCGGCGTGTAGGTGGCCACCAGCAAGTTGCCTGCGCCTTTGAAGCGCGCTCGTTGCGCTGCCGCACCGCCGCCGCCGCTGATTAGCTTTAGCTCGCCCGACAAAAGCACCTGGAGCGCCTGGCTGCCGCCTTGCAGCAAAAGAAAGTCGACATCCAAGCCATTACGCTTGAATGCACCGATCTTTTTGGTGACGTAAAGCGTCTCGATGCCGCCGCTGATACTGGCCAATCCCAGCAGCAGGTTTTTCTGATTTTGCGCCGCAAGCGCACTGGGCAGAAGAAAGAAAATCACCAGAGCCATGCTCGCATGTTTCATCCTGTAACTCCGCCTCAGATTCGCGCGTGGCGCGCTGCAGCTTGCACTGTGCCGGCGCACCGAACTATAGATGCGGCTATTGTATAGGGCATCGAAACCAGTTTGACAATGAAACTCGAAGCGAAGGTTGCGCTCATCACCGGGTCAGCGCGGGGCTTGGGTTGGGAGATCGCTCAGGCGTATGCGGATGAAGGTGCCCATGTGACAATCTGCGATCTCGTTGCCGCCGATGTCGAGCAGGCTGTTGCCAGATTGCAGATTTCCGAACATAGAGCTCTCGGGGTAAAAGCCGACGTTACTCGTGAGAAAGAGATAGCCGATCTATTCGAAATAATGAGGCGAAAATTCGGCCGGATCGACATCGTCGTCAACAACGCCGGATTTGCCTGGCCCCGCGGCGGCCCTGTCAATCTAGCATTGGCCGACACTCCACTCGATGTCTGGCAAAAAGTCCTCGATACGAATCTAACCGGCACTTTTTTGTGCAGCCGAGAAGCCTTGAAAACGATGCGTATACAGGGCGGTGGTTCAAACATCAATATTTCGTCGCCTCAAGGAAAACGCGGGAAGCTCCTGCGCGGACCTTACTCCGCGGCGAAATTCGGCGTGGAAGGGTTGACGCAAGTCCTGGCACTCGAAAACCAAGATTGCCGGATCCGAGCGAACTGCCTAGATCCCGGTGGGATCGTCGCCACCGAGGCGATCAGGAACATTCCCGGCAGCCGTGGCGTAAGAATGCTCAGTCCCAGCGTGGTCCGGCCATGCGCAGTTTTTCTTGCATCCGATGAATCGACTGGGATTAGCGGAGCGTCGTTGGTCGCGACCGAATGGAATGCGGAACACGGTTTCGACGTTCCGTACACCGTGGCATAGTGCAGCGCCAGCGTGAGTGATGTTCTTAATCGCTGATGTGGAGCAGGAGAAAACCATAATGGAAAGAACTTGGTTGCTGAAAACTTTCGTATTCTCGTGGATGGCTCTGACTTTCTTGGCGCAGGCCGAAGCACGAACCGTAAACGTCGCCGTGCCGACGCTTAGCATGGTGGTGATCGCGTTTACGGCAGCGAAGGAGAGGGGGTATTACAGCGAAGAAGGGCTCGACGTGAATCTCGTCGTGATGCGCGACACCCTCGGGATTTCGGCTTTGATCGGTGGGAACGCAGATTTTGCCTCGATGAGCGGGGCGGGATTGACGGCGATGCTGAGGGGCGTGCCGCTCCGCTTTGTCTTCAGCAGTTTTTTTCGGCCGATGTTTTGGCTTTATGCCAAGCCGGAATTTTCCGACGTCAAGGCGCTGAAAGGAAAGCGAATCGGTGTCACGGGATTGGGGAGCGGACCCGACAATCTCCTACGCGAAACGCTCAAGCGAAACGGCATGGAGGGCGGTCGCGATGTGACGATCTTAGCGCTCGGACTGCCATCGACGGTGGCGACGGCGCTCAGAAATGGAAGCATAGACGCGGGAACTATCAGTCCGCCGTTCAATTTCATCGTGAAAGACGCCGGCTTTCGTGAGCTGGTGTCTTACCTGAAAGAAGATTTCGTCGAGCTCCAAGGAAGTATTATTGCCAGCGATAAGCTGCTGCAATCCGATCCGGCTTTGGTGGAAAAATTCGTCCGCGCTACCGTCAAAGGTTTACGTTTCGCAAAAGAGAATCGCGCCGGCACACTGGCGATTTTACTCCGCTACATGAAGCTCAAAGACAACCTTGCCGGCCCGTATTACGATCAGGTGCGCCCGATCATGACCCGCGACGGCACCATCGGACCGGATCTGCAGCAGAAATATTTAGATCAAGCGCTTAAAGTGCTCGCGCCGAAGGAAGCCGCGTCGCCGGAGCGAATCTATAACTATTCTTTGACGCGCAAAATCAACGCGGAACTGGACGCCGCCGGTTGGCGGCCCGCGAAATAGCCAAGGGTCGATCTGACGCGTAATTGGCGCACTGCGCATGAGCTGTTCGACAATCCCGGGGTTCATTTTTGCGGCGCTAGTTTGCTGGCCTTCCACACGAGTGGTTTAGCGCTGCTCGAGGAGACGGCCGTTCCGGCCATGCCTGCCTCGCCGACCTGCCCAGTAAACTTATAGAGTGTTGATTCCAAGGAAGCAGTAAAGCTGATCTCGTTCCCGCGTAACGAGGGATTTTCCACTTTCATCGGTCCGAGCGCGTTTTCAGCCGAAATGGTAACGATTTGGTATTGCTGATTGATTCCCATGATGATCAACTGCTGGTGAGTGCCGCCGGAATCGAATTCGAGTCGCCATGTACCCGAAACGATAGTCGGAACGACCCAGAGGTAAATGTAGGCTTTATCCGTTCCGTTCGCCGCCACTTTCTCGGGCACGGTCAGATCCAAACGCCTATCGGGATACCAGCCGCTCATATAGTAATCGTGAGCAACGATGCGTGTCCCAGGTTTCAGTTCGGAAACTAGTTTGGGGCGGAGCTTTTCCATGAAGTCCGGTAGCACGTAAAGCGTTACGACCGTCGCCTTGCTGATATCGGCTTTGAACATATCCTGCTCAATGAACTTGGCTCGGTCTTCGACTCCCTCAATCTTCGCTTGCTTATTCGAGAAGGCAACCAGAGTCTTATCGATATCGACCCCGAGGCCCTGAGCTTTGAAATTTCGCGCCGCGGTGAGAATCACGCGGCCATCGCCGGACCCAAGATCTATGACGAAGTCTTTCGCCGTGACCCCAGCGAGCTTGAGCATTTCGTCCACCACGATTTGCGGCGTAGGTACATAGGGGAGTTTGCTGAGTTCCTGTGCCTTTGCTTTTCCAATCGTAAGAGCAATCACGAGAGCCGCAGCACAGCTTAGGATTTGAAAGAGATGACGTAAGCGCAATGATCGCATGCGAAGTCCTTCAAAAGATTACCTAATAAACTCGTTTCCAGGGTTCTTTGCAAACCATAGCTTGACGGCTCGATGAAATCCCCATAATAGACTCGGGAGCATTCGAACGAAGCAGGCGACGGAAGAGCGGAAGACGACCAATCGGAAAGATGCCTCGCGATGCGCTCGGAATGGCAGCTTTGTTATTTCGCCGATCGGTCATGTAAAAACCAGCGGTAGTTTAGGAGTCAGCGCGGTGCAGTTCGGCTATTATATCCTGAACACCTACGTGCCGGAGTTCGACGGTGATTCCGCTTCCGTATACGGGCATTGGCTCGAACAGATCGATGCGGCGGAATCACTTGGTTTCGACTCTCTATGGGTGACCGAGCACCATTTTCGGCACTTCGGCGGCATGATGCCAAGTCCTTCGATCATTCTGGCCGCTGCCGCTCAACGGACGAAGCGATTGCGTCTTGGCGCCGCTGTTTCAATTCTGCCCATGCACAACCCGCTGCGGATCGCCGAAGAATTCGCCATGGTGGATCAGCTTTCGGGGGGCCGAGTCAATTTCGGCGCGGGTCGCGGGATGCATCCGACGGAGTACACGGTTTTTGGCTACGACTGGAGCAACGCGCAGAAGCGGCTTCCCGAAGCCCTCGATATTGTGGTGCGGGCGTGGAGCGGCGCTGAATTCGAATGGCAGACCGAGCATTATCGCTTCCCAAAGATCCGCGTGTTCCCCCAACCAGCGCAGAAACCTCATCCACCGATCTATGTGACCGCGAATCGCGATCCGGAAAGTTTCAACATGATCGGGCGGCGTGGTCACCATCTCATGACACTGCCGTGGATCGCCAGCAACGAAGAGCAGCGGGCACGCGTGGAAATGTACTGGGCGGCGTTGCGCGCGGCTGGACATCCCGCTGAACAGCGAGAAGTTTTTACGATGTACCCGGTTTACGTTGCTGAAACCGACGAGCGGGCCCGCCATGAAGTGATCGAGCATTGGCATCGCTGGCGCGCTTTCGCGATGGAAGCGCAAAATCTCAAGCCCGAAAACCCCGCCTATCACCGCGTGTTCGACCACCTGGATTACGACGCGATGGTGCGGGACAGCCGCGCTGTCTTTGGCGGCCCGGAAACTTGCGTGCGCATTCTGAAACGAATCATCGAAACTGTAGCTACCAATCACGTCGGATTGACATTTCACTTCGGTGGATTGTCCCAAGATCGAGTGCTCGGATCGATGGAACGCTGCGCCCAAGTCGTTCTTCCGGCCTTTCGTTAACCTCTGCTTGCCCAAGTTGTTTTTTCCGCGTTACTGAACCGTTTGTGCCGCAGTTAAATTGACTGGATTTTACCCGCATGTTACGAACCACGAGCATCCACGAGAAGCAAAATTGAAGCGCTTGCAATTCGAAGAACTGCGCTCACTCGACTTGCGCGCTTGCGCGACAGTGGGCGATATCATCGATGCCATGCGGTATTGCGCCTTCGGGGCGCGCATGCTTGGCGAGGTGGCCCACACCGTATTGGAAATGGTCACTGCGAAAAGGAAGCCGGTTGTGATCTACAGCGGGCTGGCGGATTCGCCGCTGGGATTATTGCTGAAAAGGTTTGTCGACAAACAGTGGTGCCGCAAGGTGGTGCTGCCGTCGGAATATGCGCGCGAGAAAACAAAGGGAGAAGACGCGATCGTGGTCGGTGCTTTCTCGGAACGAAACGGCGAAGCGATTTACCGCAAACCCGCGCGGTCGGTTTTCATCAATCAATTCGATATGGCGCGGCCAGGGCAAATTCGCGACGGTTATTTTCCAGACGCTATCTTCGCCGACCCACGCTATATCATGCCGCTCATCGAGGCGGCGCTCGAGGAATGGATCGAGGGACAGCGCCGCTCGACGGTATCATGGATGCGGCGTCTTGGTCTTTACGGCGGTTTGGCGGCGCAAGTGGCGCGCGGCGCCAAAGCGCTCGAGGCCATGGTCGCGGACAAAAACTGCGTACGCTTCCTGACCATCAGCGGCGCGATGACCGTGGGAAAAATGGATCTCGTTATCTGCGACATGATCGAGCTTGGGATGATCCAAGCGATCTCGTCGACCGGCGCTTTGATGGCACATGGCTTGGTGTCATCCATCGGGCTCAAGCACTACAAATACAATCCGCGCTATGACGATACCGAGCTCGCCCGCCGCAAACTGAACCGCGTCACCGACACTCTCGAGCCGGAAACCAATCTCGACACCGTCGAAGAAGTTGTTGGTGAGGTGATCGATGGTCTAAATGGAAAAGAAATGCTCAGTCCGACGGCACTGAATCGGATGATCGGTAAACATCTGGCGGAGCACTATCCGAACGAGCGGGGGATTCTCAAGTCCGCTTATCTAAAAAAAGTTCCAGTCTTCGTGCCCGCTTTCGTTGACTCGGAGCTGGGCAATGACATCTACATTCACAACATCAAAAGACGACGCCGAGGCAGAAAACCGGTTTTGATGGACCTCGAGCGCGACAGCAAAGAACTCATCAAAATCGTCACCGGCGCGAAAAAATTCGGGATTTTTTCAATCGGCGGCGGTGTGCCGCGTAATAATGTGCAGAATGTTGCGCCCTTGATCGAAATCATTAACGAACGGCTCGGACCGACGTATCCCAACCGCCGCTTCAGCTACGGCGTAAGAATCTGCCCTGACAAACCGCACTTCGGCCATCTTTCCGGCTGCACCTATTCCGAAAACGAGTCGTGGCGCAAAGCGGACAAAAACGGCATCTACGCTGAGATGCTCGCCGACGCTACTCAAGTCTGGCCGTTCTTGATCAAGTACCTAATGGAGAAACGTGGGCAGGGGCAGTATGGAGTGTTGGAGTGATCGGTCCGGAACGCAACACTCCAGTACTCCATCCCTCCATCATGCCCGTTAGTATTAAGCGAGGACACCCTATGAAGCGTAGTACCGATCGTATTCTGGTGAGTCATGTTGGCAGTTTGGCGCGACCGCCCGATTTGATGGAGATGCTGGTGGCGCGAAACGAAGGCAAGCCTTTCGATGCCGAGGCGCTTGCACGGCGCACGCGCG
>JBIOXP010000035.1:0-4025 GCA_044869705.1 Binatia bacterium
TTTCACGACGAACGCTTGAACCGCGTTGGACGCAGCAGGGGAACAGTTCGCAGCAAGACCCTCGACCAACTCAAACGACTGGATATCGGCGCGTGGCGCGAACGAGCCTTTGCCGGGGAGCGCATCCTTACGCTCGAGGAGGCGCTGGAGTCAATTGCCGGCAATGTCGATCTTTGCGTTGAGATAAAATCATTTCAGGATTCAGTGCCCGGCATAGAGCTCAAGGTTTTGTTCATCGTGAGCCACTATGATTACTTTGAGCGCACGACATTTTCTTCGTTCGACTGCGGCGTGCTGGCGCGTTTGCGGCAGTTGGCGCCGGAGGCAAACATCGGACTGATCGTCGGTTCGCCGCTGCAGCCCAATTGGCTCGAAGCGGCACGAGGCGTGACCGCACGATCGGTTCACGTGCAAAAGCAACTCGCGACGCGCGATGTGTTAGCGCAGGCGTGGGAAGAAGGCCTCGATGTTTACGTTTGGACCGTGAACGACGTTCCCGAGATGCAAGCGCTGGGTGGAATGGGCGTGCAAGGGTTGTTTTCAGATTTTCCCGAAAAATTTTCTCACCTGAGTTTTCGATAAGATGCTTCCATCGAGGGTTCATGAATCGTCCAGCGAGTTAACCAATTACCTCCAAACCGTTCATTTTTAAGGTGAATTGCTTGACTTGGCACGGAAATGCGCTAGAATCACCGCCGGGCAAAACACACGGCACGATCCGTCGGTGATCGGGGGTGATGTAAGTTTATGACTGGAGTTCGAGTTCGAGAAAATGAATCCATCGAGAGCGCCATTCGACGCTTCAAGAAATTATGCGAAAAAGCAGGTATTCTGGCCGAACTGCGCAAGCGCGAGCACTACGAAAAACCCAGCGTGAAAAAGAAGAAGAAGGCGATCGCGGCGAAAAAGCGCGCCATGCGCCGGGTGCGCCATTCCTTTTAGCCTAGCGTGAATGTCGTTTCGTGGAACTTCAGAATGAAATAAAAGAAGCGGTTAAGAGCGCCATGAAGAGCGGCGACGCCGTGACGCTCTCGACCCTTCGTCTTCTTTTGGCCGCCGTTCATAACGAGGAAATCAAACTTCAGAGGGAGCTTCGCCTCGAGGAAATCCACCGCATCATCGCCACTCTTTGCAAGCAAAGAGGTGAAGCGATCGATTTATACCGCAAGGGCAATCGCGACGATCTGGCTCGCAAGGAAGAAGCCGAGCTGGAAGTTTTGAAGCGCTGGCTGCCTCAGCCTCTTTCCGACGAGGAAGTAAAGAATATTATTCAGGCGAGCATCGCCGAAGCCGGCGCGCGCGGCGTTCAGGACCTCGGTAAAGTGATGAAATTGGTGATGCCGAAGGTCTCTGGTCGAAGCGACGGCAAGCAGGTGAGCGAGTTGGCAAAAACGCTTCTTGCCGGGTAATCGGCTGCGATAAGCGGCCGCGTTTGCCGCATTCAAAATGGCTCGATTGACTATTCAAGACATGTGCAGAGCGGAATAATTCCGCGCGGGATTTGTCGCGTGGGCGCGAGTCGGGCGCTGGCGGCACGCGCCCTCAATGGTTACGGGCTGTGAACTGGATCGACGTGATTCTTGCCTCCGTTCTGACTCTCTTCGGTCTCAGAGGGTTTTTCCGAGGTTTTTTTCGCGAGCTCTTTTCCGTGTTGGGCTTGATCGCGGGTTTTGTCCTCGCAACCGAGTGGGCTCAGCCCGCGGCCAATTACGCGGCAATGTGGTGGAAGTTGCCGCCGCTGCTTTTAGAAGGCGGCACATTCGTCGCGATATTCTTCGTCGCATACTTCACCTTTAATTTAATCGGTTGGCTGCTGCATCGCTCTGAAAGTCTATTGTTTATCAAATCGCTCAATCGCGCCGGAGGCCTGCTCGTGGGATTGGGAAAGGGCGCGACTATCCTGGCGCTTGGGGTTTTCTTTCTAGTCCACGCCGGCCGAGTTCCCGCGGCCAAAACGGAAACTCCTGGCGCTTCGTATTTGTTGCCGCCGCTGTCGCGGTTTGCCGAAGGGATCATTCGGATCGGCAAGCAACAGGTTCTAACCCGTCTCAATTGGGGCGAGGCCGTCCCCAGCCGTCGGCTTTAACTTTTCATGATCAGCCCAGACAAGATCAGCGAGATTCGTCGGCGCGCGTCAATCGTCGAAGTGATCTCGGATTACGTCACGCTGAAAAAAGCCGGGCGAAACCATATGGGGCTTTGTCCTTTCCACGGCGAAAAAACCCCGTCTTTTACGGTGAGCGAAGAGAAGGGCATCTATCACTGTTTCGGCTGCCAGGCGGGCGGCAGCGTTTTTAACTTTTTGATGCAGTACGATCACCTGGCGTTTCCCGAGGCCGTAGAGCGTGTTGCCAAGCGCTACGGCATTGTCATTGAGCGAAACGAGCAGTCTTCGGCGGTGCGGGCGGCGGGAGATCGCGAACACCTCTATCGCATCAATGAACAGGCTGCGGCGCATTATCAGAAAAATCTATTTCGCCATCCCGAAGGCCGAAAGGCGCTCGAGTATCTCGCTTCGCGCGGCGTCGACGAAGCGGCGGCGCGCAAATTCATGCTCGGCTACGCGCCGCAGGGCGGCTCGGGATTGTTGCAGTTGTTGCGACAGGAAAATGTCGCGGTCCAAGACCTCCTTCGGCTCGGCCTGATCGGCGAGCGGGCGCCGCGGCAGTATCGCGAAAAGTTCTTCGCGCGGCTGATGTTTCCGATCGCCAACGCCGCTGGAAAAGTCATCGGCTTCGGTGGTCGGGTGCTGGACAACGCTTTGCCCAAATACCTCAACTCCAGCGAAACGCCGCTGTTCCATAAAGGATCAACGCTTTATGGGTTGCACCAGGCAAAAGAAGGGATTCGTAAGACCGACCGAGTCGTGGTGGTCGAAGGTTATCTCGATGTCATCGCGCTCGCACAACACGAGCTTTCGTATGCCGTCGCCACCCTGGGCACCGCACTGACGGTCGATCATATTCGGTTGTTGTCGCGTTACAGCAAAAATGTCATCGCGCTGTTTGACGGAGATGACGCGGGACAGAAGGCCGCGGCGCGGAGCTTCGAAGTGTTCGTGGAAGCGGGACTGCTTGGCCGAGCGGCATTCTTGCCCAAACAGGATGATCCGGACACCTTCGTGCGCCAGCACGGGAAAGCACGTCTGGAAGCGATTCTCGATCAGGCGGTGCCGCTCGCGGATTTTTATTTTATGTGGCTCGAACGTCGCTACGGTAAGAGTCTGGAAGGCAAGAGCGAAATCGCCGCTGAAGTGAGCCGGGTGCTGGCCAAATTGAATAATCCGCTGGAAGTCGACCTGCTGGTGCGGCGCGCTGTCGACCTGCTCGGGATTCGCGAAGAAACACTTCGACAGCGCACCCACGCGCCTGTGGTCGCGCGCACGCCGCAGAATCGTCCGGTGGTGTCCTCGGCAATGCCGCGCGAAGACAAAGCCGAGCGCATGCTGATCGGGGCCATGCTGCGTTTACCCAAAGTGATAGAACAGTTGGCGCTCGATGAGGAAGCGCGTCAGGGTTTTTCATCATTGTGGGCTCCGGCAGTTGACGCCATCATCAGCGAGTGGCAAAACCATCAGAACACCGAAGTAGCCCAATTGAGTGAAAGCTTGCCGGCGGAACTCGCGAGTGAGATCGCTCGTGTGGCCCTCGAAACAGAGGATCTCACCGATGCCGTATGTGGCAAAATCGCGGCGGACTGCCTGGCACGTCTGAAGCGCAAGCACATCAAGGCACAAAAACGGGACGAGCGACTCAAAATCCGCGTCGCGGAAGAACAGAAAGATGAGAACGCGAAGAGAGAAAGGATACTAGAATGGCAAGACCTCGTACGAAAAGAACGCCAGCTAGAACATCGAAAGCTCGAACCGAAAGCCCGCGTCCGATAGCCAAGGCGCAAACCGCCTCCGACTCTGCCGCCCAGCCGGTGGAGAAAAAAAACATGAAGGAGGTCAAAAAGCTCATCGATCTGGGGAAAGAAAAGGGCTATCTGACCTATGACGATGTCAACGACATGCTGCCGGCGGA
>JBIOXP010000036.1:0-11921 GCA_044869705.1 Binatia bacterium
GAGCTCTCGTTGGATGTCGATCGCGAACTACCGCTGGTTCAGGCCGATGCACAGCAACTGGAGCAGGTACTGATCAACATTTATTTGAATGCCGTCGACGCTATGCCGCATGGTGGCAAATTGACCGTCAGCGCAAAAGCACCACCCCCCAACAACGGCGACCAACCTCTCGTCATCTTAAGTGTTGCTGATAGCGGCTTTGGTATCGACGAAGAAAATCAGGCAAAAATCTTCCTGCCGTTTTTTACCGCAAAAAAAACCAAGGGCTTGGGACTGGGACTACCGATCTGCGAACGAATCATCAAAAACCACGGTGGACGGATCGAGTTCAGCAGTGCGCCCGGTGAAGGCACAACGTTTCGCATCTATTTGCCACTCAGCCGCCCCCCCGACTTGGCCAATTCGCTACTGTCTCGGACCCAAATGCCTCCCGAATCCGAGCCCGCAAGCTAGGCCCGCCCCGCGGCACTCGAGACGCGCTCGCGATCAGACACTATTATCCTGAGCGGCAGACTCTGGCCGTTTCCGAGCCGATACGGCAGCCGTACGCTGCCTATTCAGGACCGTCGGACAGGCCGAATTCCCGAGTAGCGCGAAGCGCGTATCGAGGGATATACGAATATTACCTACGTATCGCGCTCGCTCGTTGGTCCCACCTCACCCGTACACCATGGGACAAATGCCTTCATGCGACAGACCGCGCCGTGCTCTTTTAGCTCGTTCTCGAAGATCTTGTGGATTTCGCGGTCTTCGTCTTCGTACTCGATCTGCCAACCGCCCTCTTTCATGCTGCGATCGGCGTATTCGCCGCCGCCGCCGCGTCCTTTGTAGAGACCCATATCCCCCGGTCGCAGCGCTAAGTAGCGCGCTCGCGTCGTGCCCGAGTTAAAGTGCTGGTGATAACAGTTATCGCTCGGGACGGTTACCATGGAGCCCACCTGCCAGTCACATTTGATCATGTCGGACCTGTCTTCCTTGGTCCAAATCAGCGAATAACCGCCCGTACCGCTGAGCAAAACCAGGTGTGCTCCCGGGCCGTGACGGTGCGCTTTCTTGTAAGTCCCGATGGGGAACTCGGAAATATGGCTTTTGGTATTGTTGTCGGCCATTTCGAGCATTGCGTTGATGCCGCCGGCGCCACGCTCCTTCCATCCGTAAAGCAGCATGTCAGGCGCATTGGCGATAAAGTTGGATTCCCAAATTCTCCGCGTATAGAGTTTACCCTTGCCGCTGAAATAATCCTCCTCGCCCGCGTAACGGCCGCGAAACATGTGGTCGTTATTGAAAATGAAATCGCTGTCGCGGAACAATCGCATCATCGGCGGCGCATTGGTGACTGCGATGTAGCGCGCCGGCTCATTGCCGCTGCCATTGAAGTTCTGATACCAGGCATTGAGCGGGATCGAGAACAAGCTGCCGGCCTGCCATTCGAAGCTGTTCTTGCCTTTACCGTTGGAACCATTGGGCGGATCCTGCCAGATCGTGGTCGCGCCCCGTCCGGAGACGACATAAATCGTCAGCTCATACAGATGGTGCTCGGGCTCGGATTTCCCGCCGGGTTTGATCTCGACGACGTGACAGTCGTTGGGCATGTGCCGATTGTCGATGTGGATTACCGCGCCCCTGCCGCCCTTTCGCTCCCAGGGACCCAACTCGACCTTCGCTAAGCTTGGAAAATAAAAATCCTGATAGACTTTGACCCCTTCTTTATTGAGCCATTCGGCATAAGGATCCGCTTTGGCGAAGTCCTTCAAACCTTCCTTTGGCGTTTCGGCGACTTTCATGTCTGTGCCTAGCATCACCACGGTTTGTTCCTCCTTGAGCGAGCTTGCTCTCACTAGTTTGGATATCCGGTAAGGGCCTAACTTGTCAACGAGGTCGAGTTGAGATCGACACCTTGTGAACACGACAATAGCTTTTATAATTAAAGAGCGGGACACTGGCTGGACCATTCGCGCCAATTCCCGCAGGACTGATATGTTACGCTTCCGCTCTTTTTTAGTTGTCCTGATGCTGGGCTCTGTGGGCTGCAGTGGTTCGGCTTTGAGAACGCCCGACCTCTGCTTCTGGTGCAGCGAAAGAGCGCCGACGAATAGAGTTGCACAAGCAGATGTCGCGATTCGCGCCGCCGTAGAGGCGAAAGCGGTGGATTTCGCGCCAGTGGACCTCCAAAATGCAAGAGAAAAATTAGCGCAGGCCAGACGAATGGTGACGGCCGAGAAGTATACTGAGGCACGTCGCCTGGCGGAAAGCGCGCAGGTCGATGCTGAGCTCGCGGAAGCAAAAGCTGAAACTGCCGTGATGCGCCGGGCGGCCGATCAGATTCTACGGCGCCGCGACGCGCTTCCTACCGAAGCCGAGCGCGAATCAAGAAAGCCCCTCGGCCCGCAGCCGGACTGAATCGTTATGCGCCAAAATGCCAGATTACACTCGATAGCGCCGCTCATCACAGCCTTTCTGATCGCTGCACTGGTTACTGGTTGTACGGCGGTGCAGAACCCGGCTCTGGAAGCCGCTCGCGAGTCTTATCAGAAAGCCCGTCGAGACCCGCTGATTGTGCGCAATGCCGGCGCGGCCCTCGACAGAGCCGCACAAACATTGCAGACAGCCGATCGGATCTGGACGGAAGAAGGCGACGTGGCCGAAGTCGAGCATCTTTCATACATTGTCGAAAAGCGGGTCGAAATAGCGCGCGTTATCGCGGAGCGCAGGCTGGCCACTGACGAGATTCAACAGCCTCAATCAGCGCGTTAGTGACGTTCACATTTTGCCTGCGTGGAGCTTCTTTGGCGTGTGCAAGCGAGCGATGCGTTCGTGAAGCTCTCGCAAATCACTGAGTATCTTCCTTCCAAAAGCTTACCTTTCGGCTCCGCTTCGCCTCACTGGTCAAATCCGGCAAATCCGACCCAGTAAACTTTTTTCGCGGCACTTCGTCTAATCCGCAGTGTCGACTAACTTGAGGAGGGTTTATGACTAAACTACGCACTTTCGTACTTGCAGGTAGTATGTTCGCGATGTCCGGATTGGTCCTCGGTAATGCGTCAATGGCTGCGTCATCTGATACCAACTCACCGGCAAAACCAGGATTTGCGCGAGGACGCATGGGTTCGGGCTTTTTCGGGGCTCCGCTCATCACGATTGCGCTAAATCACAAAAGCGAACTGAATCTGAGTACGGACCAAGTCACGAATTTGGAAAACATTCGTAGTCATTATCAAAGCCAAGTGACCCCGGTGCAGCAGCAGCTGTCCGGGATTGAAAAAGAAATCGCCAATCTGACGCAGCAGACGCCGGCTAATTTGGTCCAGATCAAGAGCAAGCTTCAGGACGCTGAAAAGTATCGAACCGAGCTGCGCTATCTCCGTATCGAAGCGCTTGAAAACGGCCGCTCAGTGCTCACCGATCAGCAAAAAGAGCAATTGAAGACTCTGGTTCAGTCGCGCCGTGGTCATTCCCGCGCGTCACAGGCTCAGCCCTCCTAAAACTTACCCGAAGCCCACGCAAAAAGGCCTGGCTCGATAGCCAGGCCTTTTTTGTTCGCAGCCCGCCGGCTGAGTTGGATGATGCCGTCGATTACAGTAAAATTGCCCTGAAGGAGTCACTTGTGACCATCAGCGCGCTCATTTTTGATCTCGACGGATTGCTCGCGGATACCGAGCGGTTGCACTGCCAGGCGTACCAAATGACCTTTCTGGAGCGAGGCATCACGCTTCAAGAACTCGATTATTGTGAGCACTGGGTGCGCTTCGGCCGAGGCATTACAGATTGGGTCACGCTCAACAATTTGACGGTCGACCCCTATTCTTTACGGTTACGAAAGTCCGAGCACTATTCTGCCTTGCTTTCCTCGAGCCTGCGTCCGATGGACGGCGCGCTCGCGTTGCTCGAGACACTGCATGGCGAACTCCGGCTGGCGCTCGCTTCATCTTCCTACCGGGACGCGATCAATGGCGTATTAGCGGGTCTCAATATTGCGCATTTCTTTGACGTCATTGTCAGCGGTCTGGATGTGCCCGCCGTCAAACCGGCCCCTGATATTTTTCTGAAAGCGGCTCGTGACCTGGGCGTCAAACCTGAGGAATGCGTGGTTTTGGAAGACGCGGAAAAAGGCGTTCTGGCCGCATACTCGGCCGGCATGCGCTGCATCGCAGTGCCCAATGACTATACGCGACACCACGATTTCTCCAAGGCAACCATGGTTTGTTCCTCCCTCACGGAGGTGACCTTGGCCCTTTTGCAATCGTTGGAAAAAAAGCCCATCGGTGTTTCGACGAGCGAGTTGAAGAACAGTGATGACGCTGCTGAATTATCTTAAACGATATTACGGTCCGGGCTTGATCCTTGCTTTGCTCGCACCGCTCTGGTGGCAAGCAGCGTCAGCTTACGCCAGCAGTCCGAGCTCCGTCAAAGATGCCTTGATCTGGACCGCTATTTTGCTCGGGTGCTGGTCGCTTCCTCGTAGATATTCCGGTTTCCAAGTCAAAGGAGTTTGGCGCAACCCGAGCGCAGCAGAAACTCTACCCTATGCGCGCCTAGTACTGACGGCCTTGTTGGTTGATTTTGGCTCGAAAGCGTTGTTCTTCCGTTGGGATCGGCCACACCCCGTAGAGATATTCAAAAATTTTGGACTACATTCGGTGTTTCATCGGACCGAATTTGAGCCATTTCATTTTATTCTCCTGCTTTACTTTTCCTATATCTTCGTCGTTGGGGCATTGTTTTTTCGCTTCACGAATAAGGCAGTGGATCGCCTTTGGCTGATCTCAAGCGCTTTTGCGCTTGCTGGCGCGACGGCATTGTTCTCAGAACGTTTTATGTTCGGCGGCGTGCATGATTCATTCTATTTCGCTGGAAACTTGATGTGGCTTTGCCCGCCGTGCGCCTCACCTCATTTCGCGAGTTATGCATGGACACCGGCCGACTTTTTTGTCCACGCCCTGTTCATGCTGCCGCTGATTCTATTGGCGTCCTACTGTTTGCCCGCTTCTCGCTGCACTGACTCGCATTAACGCTCTTGCAGTCACTTTTGCCGTCGCGTAAGTTTACGTCGATAAGTCCAAGGAGCTCGATCAGGTTATGGCTACAGCGGAATTGATCGTCGACGTGCACCATCACTATATGCCGGCAATGTTGTTCGACCGGCTCGCAAAACAAGCGGGCGGTAAGCGCATCGTCACGAATGAAATCAGCTTGACCCTCCACCCCTCTCGAAAAGATCTGGATAGTCATATCAAGTGCATGGATGAGGCGGGCATCGCGGTTTGCATCCTGACCGATCAGGTCCAGGTGATGGGTAACGAGGTCGCCCGCGCGCTCAATGACGGCATCGCTGAGGTCGAAAAAAAACATCCGACTCGCTTCCGCGGTTGCATCCATTTACCGGTGCACGAACCCGAAGCGGCCAAACGCGAGCTCGAGCGCGGAATCCATGAGCTGGGGCTGCGCGCAGTCGCGCTCCTCGCCTGCCATCTCGATGTGCAGCTCGATAACCCCATCATGAATCCGCTTTTCGAAATTATTCAGAAAAATGCTCTGCCGATCGTGATCCATCCGCAGTCCAAGCCGACCGGCTCCGATACGTTGTACAATTTGGACCGCTGTGTATTCCGTCCGCTCGAAACCACTCAGGCGATCGTACGCGTCATGAACAGCGTCTTGCCGCGCTATCCGGATCTGCGTTTCATCATGCCGCATTTGGGGGGCGGCACTTCCGCGCTCAAAGGCCGCATGATGGCCTTCTTCGAAACCGAAGATGCGGACGTGCCAAGCGATATGCGCGGCTATTTAAAAACCCAATCCGAGCAGAAACGGTTCGGGCTCACGGAGCGCTTTGAAAAGCTTTTCCAACGTCTGTATTTCGATACCGCCGGCACCGGTGCCTGGCTGCCCGCGATGGCGGCGGCATTCAACATCACCACGCCCGATCGCATTATGTTCGGCAGCGATTATCCGCTCGAATGCAAAACCGCCGCGAATCTGACCGAGTCCATCACCATGATTCGCCAGGCTCCCTGCAGCAGTGCTGAGAAAGCAGCGATTCTCGGCAGCAACGCCGCGGCGCTTTTTAATCTGAAAACGTGAAGTGAATGGGATTGGTAGTCCAACGCGCCGGCCAAAGCTTCGGCAACACGTGTATGGCTACAGCTGAACGTTCCGACGACAAAGAATTTATCTTGAAACTGATTACACGTTCGTTTCTCCTGCTTCTCTTCTTTTCGCCTGGGCTGCCGCTGTCGTCAGCTTTCGCGCAACAGAGCCATCAGATAGGGAGTTCGATCGAATCATTGGAAAAAACACCGGTCGCGCCGGTCGTGCTTTGTATCGACGATAGGCCGCTCGGCGGCGTAGCGGCGTCATCGGAAGCCTACAGCAAAGCGGCGATGAACGGATTCCGTTCGGTTCTGACGCTGCGCAGTCTCACAGACGGTGTCGATCTCACGCGCGAGCGTTTGATTGTCGAGCACAATAAGCTCCGCTACTTCAACATTCCCTACCGCGCCGAGTTTCCGCAGCGCGGGCACGTCGACGAGTTCCTGAAGCTCGCTCGAGAGCCCCTGAACCAGCCCATGCTCGTCAACTGCGCGTTCGCCGAGCGCGTCGCTCCGCTCATGATGATGTTTCGAATCGTCGAACAGGGGTGGTCCGAAGACCGGGCCATCGAGGAAGCCAGCCGCAGCGGCCTTGAGAGCGCTAAGCTTAAACGCTTCGCCAAGAACTATTTGGCGAGCCGCAAAAAACTGGGGAGCAAACCCTCGTCGAAGCTCTAGCGCCCGCTGTTACGAGCAACGCTGACGCCTAACGCCATTGCCGCGAACGCTCAAGCGCTTGGACAGAGCGCTCCACGAGCTTCGTGGGATTCCTGTCATAAAGAACCGAGCCTTCCGTCGTTTTTTTACAGAACTGGATAATCTCGCGCACGTGATCTGAGACTCCGCCGCTGCCTTCGAGCACGCCAATGATTTTTCCTTCGTCGTAAGCGATGGTGAATTCGTTGAGTGTCCCAATGGCGCCGCCCATGAGCAGGACAATGTCCGAAGAACGCACATTGATCAGGTTGCGGCCTTTGTAGCCAAAACCGGTGTAAATTATCGCGTCAGCGCCATCGTCGGGCAGACAATAGCGCTCCACATGCTCAAGCCGATTCTCCGCCGGAGAAACGCCCAAGGCAAAGCCGCCGTGGCTCCGAAACGCCGTGGCCACTAGATGTGGAATTCCGGTAGTCGCGCCGGTCATCAGAACGCAGCCCGCCTCTGCGATCGCGGCGCCGAGTTCCTCGGCGAGCGCGCCGATCCGAGACTGCTCCGAACTCGTCAGAGCATCGTTCAAAGACGCGCCCATGACACCGACAACTGGTTTGCGCATGACTTAGATCGGCTAGCGCTTGTTTCTGAAGGGATCGGGCCAGACACCCGCGACGCGAGCGCCTAAATCACCTTGTCACGTCGAAAAGCCTCGATCTCGCTAGAGCCATAGCCCGCTTCGCGCAAAATGGCGTCGCTGTCCCCGCCCAAACTAGGAATCGGATCGTAGCGCGCTTGGCTACGCGACATTTTGAGCGCGTTACCGATCACCGGCACTTTTCCCACCGGTGATTCCGCTTCGCGAATCAGTTTGCGCGCGATCACCTGCGGATGCGCGAGCACCTGAGCGATGCCTCGGACGATGCCATGCGGCAATTCGGCCTTCTTCAGCTGCTCGAGCCAGTGCCGGTGATCCTTTTCTAAAAAAATTCTTTCGATCGTCTCTTCCAATAGACCGCGATTTTTGCGCCGGCCTTCGACGCTCGCGAAGCGTGGATCGGAAAGCAACTCCGGTCGTTCAATCACTTTTTTGCAGAACACTTCCCAGTCCGATGCGCTCGCCACGGCGAGATTGACGTACTCGCCGTCGGCCGCAAGATACGGTCCGTAGGGCGTCACATAATGGTGGCGCATGCCGACGCGCGCCGGCTCTTCGCCGGCATGCCAATAGTGGTGCGGAAAATAACCGAGCCACGAAACAATGGCATCGAGCATGGAAACATCAATGAACTGGCCTTCGCCGGTTTTTTCCCGTTGGTAAAGCGCGAGCAGAATCCCGATTGCGGCGTACATCCCCGACGCGATGTCGGCTATCGCAATCCCGGCGCGCGCCGGCTTGTCGGGGTATCCGGTGGTCGCGATGATTCCACCCTCGCCTTGGATTAACAGATCATAAGCTTTAACGTCGCGATAAGGTCCGTCCTGCCCGTAGCCGGATAGTGAACAGTAGATCAATCGCGGATTGAGCTCGGTCAACTTTTCATATCCCAGTCCCAGTCGTGCGGTCACCCCGGGTGCATAGTTTTCAAAAAAAATATCCGCGCTTTTTGCGAGCCGTTGGAGAATCTCGCGTCCCTGGTTTTTCTTGACGTCGACCGTGAGACTGCGTTTGTTGCGGTTGAGCCAAACATAGCCGGAAGACAATCCTTTTACGACCGAATCCCACGATCGGATAACGTCGCCGCCTCCCGGCCGCTCGACCTTGATCACTTCCGCACCCATGTCGGCGAGCAAACAGGTGGCAAACGGCCCCGACAAGACCTGCTCGAACGCCAAGATTTTGACTCCGTCCAAGGCGCGATGAGATTTATTGTCGCTCATGAGGGTTGCATCCACACCATTGCAGAAAAGATCCTTCACTTTCGTTCAGGATGACAATCGCGCGGGTGTCATGCTGAGCACGCGAAGCATCTCGGAGCCTACTTCGTTGTCCATCAAGGTAGAAGCTTGCAGGTATCATCTCTTGTCTTCTCTAATCTCCGGAAATAAGTCCCTCTTGGGCGCGTGTGCCTTTTTCCAAACCATGACGCTGCGCGCATAATCGATGACGACTTTCCCGTCTTGCTGTATGCCTCGCGTTCGAACTTTGATGATCCCCGATTGCGGCTTCGATTTGGACTCGCGCTTTTCCAGGACTTCGGATTCCGAATAGAGGGTATCTCCGGCAAAGAGCGGATTAGGTAATTTGATCTCGTCCCATCCGAGCGCGAATCCGTTTTCACTGACATCGCTCACGCCCAACCCCGCAACGATCGCCAGAGTCAGAGCGCTATTGATTAGACATTTGCCGAACTCAGTGCGTTTGCCATACTCGTTGTTGAAGTGAAGTTGATTGGGATTGTTGGTGAGCAAAGTAAACCAGATGTTGTCCGCTTCGGTGACAGTTCGTCCCAAACGAGATCGATAGACATCTCCCACTGCGAAATCTTCAAAATAACGGCCTTCCCATCCAGGTTTGACACCCATGCTTTCTCCCTTGGCAACTCAGACGTTAGCTTATAGTCTAGGGCATTATAGGAGGAAATGATGGATTTCAACCTGACCGTCGAGCAGCAACAGATCCGGGATGAGATCCGAAGAGTTTGCAAAGAATTTCCCGACGGCTACTGGCGCGAAGTCGATCGTAACAAAGCCTATCCGGAAGCCTTCGTACGGAAGCTGTCAGACCTCGGCTGGCTCGCGGCGTTGATTCCGGAGGAATACGGCGGCACCGGGCTCGGCATCACGGAGGCGAGCATCATCCTCGAGGAAATCAATCGTTCCGGCGGCGTTGCCACCGCCTGCCATGCGCAGATGTACACCATGGGCACGCTGCTGCGTCACGGCAACGAGGAACAGAAAAAACGCTATCTACCGAAAATCGCCACCGGCGAACTTCGCCTGCAGGCCTTCGGTGTAACCGAGCCCAATGCCGGCTCGGAAAGCACCAAAATAGAAACGACCGCGACGCGTCATGGGAATAAATACCTGATCAATGGCCAGAAGATTTTTATTTCCCGCGTGCTGCAGTCGGATCTTATGCTGCTGCTGGCCCGGACCACGCCCTACGACGATCTGCACGACAAAACTGAGGGTCTTTCGGTGTTCATCGTCGATCTGCGGGAAGCTAAACAAAAACTCGAAGTTAAGCCGCTCGACCTGATGATCAATCATCATACCAACGCGCTTTTCTTCGATAATGTTGAAGTACCGCTTGAGAACTTAATCGGTCACGAAGGCATGGGTTTTCGCTATATCATCGATGGCTGGAACGCCGAGCGGATCCTGGTTGCTGCCGAGGCGATCGGCGATGGCCGCTGGTTTGTCGAGCGCGCCGCGCGCTACGCGAGCGACCGAGTCGTATTCAGTCGCCCGATCGGATCGAATCAAGGGGTGCAATTTCCCATCGCTAAAGCGTACGCCAACATCGAAGCGGCGGATCTGGTGCGCTATCAGGCGGCGACGAAATTCGATCGTAAAGAGAAATGCGGCGCGGAAGCAAATCTCGCCAAGTACTTGGCATCCGAAGCGGCGTGGGAAGCCGCGAATGCCTGTCTGACGACGCATGGCGGCTACGGCTTCGCCGCCGAATATGACGTGGAAAGAAAATTTAGAGAGACGCGGCTGCTGACTATCGCGCCTGTGAGCAACAATTTGGTGCTGGCGTATTTAGGTCAACACGTTTTGGGAATGCCGAAGTCATATTGAATCTAAGCCTACGGCCTCGGGTTTGCCGTCTGGGGCGTTTAAAAACTCTAGGCCCCAGACGCTAGACCCCCTGTTTCTTCTATTCGCCTCAAACGCCGCATCAACAGCACAAAAATAAAAAACAAGGCTGTCGAGCCCAAAGAACCGATCACGAAGACACTCGCGACTCCGCTCGCCTGGGCAATCAATCCGCCAACGGAAGGACCGAGAATATTGCCGAGATCGCCTGCAGCATTGTAGACCGCCGATGCCATGCCGCGGCGCACACGCGACTCCGGCACATCCTGTACGAGGCCCACTGCATTCGCGACGATGACGATCGCGCGCAACAAACCGGAGCAGACGTAAACCAGCAGGACAGTGCCAAACGTGGTGAACAGTGGCACGAGCATCAGAATAAAAGACTGAAGAGGCAGGCCAAAATAGGACAGACCCTTGTGACCCAGTCGATTAACGACGTGGCCGCTGATAGGGCGTGTCACCGCGTTGCACCCCGCGTAAGCCGCGCGCACGATGCCCACTTGCGTGAGCGTCATACCGACGGACAAGCCGTAAAGCGAAATAAACACGCTGCCCATCTGATGCACCACATTGAGAAACAACGCGACAATCACGACGGTGGCGAGCTCAGGCTCGAGTAGCGCTTTCAGCGACTCGGCCCAACTCAGTTTGCCGCTTGCTTTGACTCCGCCCGTCTTGGCCGCGCCGTCCCTCGGCCGATTGAAGAGCCAAAGCAATCCGACGCCGATCAAGGACAGCAATGCTCCAAGCTGAAAAGTTGCGGCGTAACCCCAATGATCCGCCACCAGGCCACCAAAAAAATTTCCCGTCGAGTAACCCATTGCCAGACTGCCGACATAGTAACCCATGGCGTGGTTGCGATTCTCGTCGGGCGCCAGCGAATCAACGTAAAACGCCATATACAAGGTCGTAACCGCGCCGTAGGAAAAACCGTTGACGCCTTGAACGACGGCGAACGTCATCGGACCGGTGACAAAGCTGTATAGGTAATTGCTAAGACCCATGCCGATCATTGCTGCAGAGACGACGATTCGTGCGCGGTGATGGCTGTATGCCATGCCTACGGGCAGTCGTGAGAGCAGCGCCAGCACCGGCCCTAGTGAGATCAATGTGCCGATCAACGCGACGGGAATATGCATATGATCGAGATAAGGCGGGATAACGGTTGTCGCCGAGTTTGCTTGGATCGAGACCGCGACCATCGGCATAAGAAGCTTGGCCGTGCTGAGTTTCATATCCTTTCAGTTATTCTCTAAAAATTTACCGCGTTCAATAGAATCTGCAGAAAGGACCTCTCCTTTTGTTCAACATGACAGAACAGACCAAGCGAAATCCTCTCTTCTGTCATTTCGAGCGAAGCGAGAAATCCTTCTTCCCGATAATCGGAGCGTATTCGCAAAATGGCGATCTCCA
>JBIOXP010000037.1:0-3453 GCA_044869705.1 Binatia bacterium
TGCGCTCGCCGTATAAGCTTTCCTTGCGAATGTATTCTAGATCCAAGAAGAGCGGCTCGGTCAACCCGACGAGCCCCACAAACTGCAAGATATCATGCTCGGTAATCGTGCGCCGGCCGGTGACGTAGCGGTCGCCAGGTTTGAACTGTTCGAATGTTTTGCCGTTCATATCACGCCCTTCTTTTTCAGGCGCTCGATAGCGTCGGCGCTCATGTCGAGCCATGAAGACAGCACCTGCTCCGAATGCTCGCCGAGCAAAGGCGGCGGCAACCGCACCGACGCCGGCGTCGCGGATAGCTTTACCGGTAATCCAGCCATGCGCACGGTGCCTGCCGTCGGATGCGCGACTTCCACGAGCATGTCGCGGTGAAGAACTTGCGGCGCATGGAACACTTGATCGATGGTTTGAATCGGCGCGCAGGGAACTTCGGCTTCATTCAGAATTTGGAGCCACGTATCATTATCACGGCTGCGAAAGATTTCGGTCAGTAGACGGATCAAGGCGTCGCGGTTCTCGACGCGATTGGCGTTCTTCTCAAAGCGCGCATCGTCGACGAGATCGGTCTTGCCGATTGCCGTGCAGAAGCGTTGCCAAATTCCTTCGCTGGCAACGCCGATGACCAGATAGCTGTCAGCCGTCTGAAAGCTTTGATAAGGCACAATCGTCGGATGGGCGTTGCCCCAGCGGCCGGGAACTTTCCCGTTCATGAGATAATTGCTGCCGGCGTTGATCAGCACGGCAACTTCCGCTTCGAGCAATGAGGTGTCGATTTTTTGTCCCAGGCCGGTTTTTTCGCGGGCATAGAGCGCGGCAGCAACCGATTTGCCGAGCATCAAGCCGGCGACGAGATCGATGATCGCCACGCCGACCTTCAACGGCCCGCTCTCCGCTGTGCCGGTAATGCTCATCAACCCGCCCCACGCTTGAACGATCAGATCATAACCGGGAACATCCGCCATCGGACCGTCCGCGCCAAATCCGGAGAGCGAGGCGTAAATCAGTTTCGGATTGGCACCGCGCAGTTGATCGTCGCCGAGTCCGAGGCGTTCCATCGCACCGGGGCGAAAGTTCTCGATTAAGACATCCGCGCGTTCGGCGAGTTGGCGCACCAACGAAATGCCTTCGGGCGATTTAAGATCGACGGTGAGGCTCTTTTTGTTGCGATTGATGCAAAGAAAGTAAGCGCTTTCGCCGCCGGCGAACGGCGGACCCCAGCCGCGCGTATCGTCGCCGACGCCAGGTTGCTCCACTTTGACCACCTCGGCGCCGAGGTCGCCGAGAAACATGGTGCAGTAAGGGCCAGCGAGAACACGCGTCAAATCGAGCACGCGGATGCCGGCGAGGGGACCGGGGTTGGGATTACTCATGGACTTTCGACAGCTTCAAATCGTTCAATCGCCCCTACACGGAATCTGTAGATTCATTTGAATTCTATGCCTTTGGCTTTCAAAACTTCTTCGAGGGTTTCGACACCGAGCCAGAGGCCGGGCATGCCACCGGGAATAGCGGCGACCTCGACGGCTTCGAGCACTTCGCGCGGGCTTGCCCCCAAGATCAGCGCGCGCTCACTATGCAAGCGCACGCCGCGCGGACGGTTGAGCGCGCAGCAAATACCGACCATGATCAATTCTTTTGTTTGGCGCGGCAATGCGCCTTCACGGCCGAAAGTGCCATCGACGTAGATGCCTTTGAGCTTCTCGAAATATTCCGGGTCGAGCTTGGCGATGATATTGTAGGCTTTGTTCTCGGCGCCGAGCGAGGTTTTCTCGAAGGCGTCTTTGGACTCTTGTGTCATACTCCCTCCTAAGTTTGCGTTGCGAGGTCGAGCAGAAAGAGTTTTACCACGAAGATCACGAAGGACACGAAGGGTTTTGATAATTGAGACTCGATCTTCGTGCTCTTCGTGTCCTTCGTGGCGAGTCTTATTTTGCTCTCTCGCTGCGTCAATCTTTCCTCGTGTTTTGCGCGATCACGACATCGACGAGGGCCGGTCCGTTTTGTTCCAAGGCGCGCTTGAGCGCGGGCTCGATGGCGTCGGGTTGTTCGACACGTTGGCCGAAGATGCCGAAGGTGTCGGCAAGCCGGGCGAAATTTAAATCGGGTCCAACCAGTTCGGCGCCCATTTCTGCGGCGATTCTCACGCGCTCTTCGGAACCGCGGAACTGATTTTTTACCGCCATGTAGGCGCGATTGTTGAACACGATGACCGTCAACGGCACGCGGTATTTTGCCAGCGTCCACAGGCCCTGCAGTCCGAACATGGTGCAGCCGTCGCCGAGGCAGGCGACCACGCGGCGATTGCGCGAAGCCAATTTGGCGCCGATTGCGGCGCCGAGACCCCAGCCAAGATAACCGCCGGAAGAATTGGAAAAGTAAGAACGGCTTTTGGAGAACTGAAAATTCGCCATCAAAATATCTTTGCTGGTCGGACTTTCGTTGACGATCAGAGCGTCCTTCTCGATCAGCCGATCCATGGTGCGGGCAAGCCGGGCCGTGTTGATTGGGGTTGTGTCCCAGCCTTGTTTGATCCGAGTTTCCAGATCGGCGTTCACTTGTTCCTTGGCTTTTTTGATGCAACCGAGCCGCTCGTTTCGTCCGTTCGTGTCCGAGACAAACCGTGGATAAAGATCGAGCAGAGCGCGAAGCGCGCTCCGCGCGTCGGCGATAATTCCCAGATCGACGGCGAACACTTTGCCGATCTCCCAAGGATCTTCCTCGATATGAATGCAGCGCGTCTCGGGCTTGATCACCGGATCTGGCAGGTAGCGATACTCGCGGATCAGTCGGCAGCCGATCGCGAGCAACAAATCGGGCTCGCCCCAAACCGGCAGATTGAACGATGGCTGGCGCTCGGGAATCTGAAAGCTCTGCGGGTGATCGGTCGGAAAACTCAAAAACGAATAGCGCGGCTCCATGACCACCGGCGCGCCGATCATCTCAGCGAACCTGATCAGCTCGTCGATTGCGCCGCCTTTGGCAACGCCGCTGCCGGCGACGATCAACGGTCGGCTGGCTTGCGCGAGCAGCTTGGCGGCTTCAGCCATCGATTCAGGATCGGCGCCGATGCGCGGCACGACGCGTGAGCGTTCGGCGAAAGGATTCTCGACGCTGATCGATTCGCCGAGCAAGTTGCTCGGCAGGGCCAGATAAACCGGCCCAGTCGGCGGCGTGGCGGCGACTTTAAAGGCGCGATTTAAATATTCCGGGATACGGTCGGCGCGATGAACCTCGGCGCTCCACTTGGTGAACTGCTTGGTCATTTCAACCAGGTCTTTGCCCTCCGTGTGCGAGTCACGCCCGACGATTCTCGTATCGACGTTGGTCGATGTGACGATGACCGGCGAGCGGTCGCGGTAGGCGTCGTAAAGCGCGCCGACCGCATTGCAGGAGCCGGGCAAGGTACTGACCTGGGCGAGCTGCGGCCGGCCGGTCACGCGTGCGTGGCCATCAGC
>JBIOXP010000038.1:0-3679 GCA_044869705.1 Binatia bacterium
GCCCATAAAACGATATCTCCATTGCCGACGACCCACGGCCGAAGCCGATCTCCAGCCGACCGCCGCTCAGCTGGTCAACCATGCAAATCTCCTCGATCAGTCGGAGAGGATGATGCAAGGGCACGGCGTACACCATCGGGCCGAAGCGAAGGCGGCTCGTGCGCTGCGCAATGGCCGAGAGAAATACGCTGGGTGATGGCGCCAGACCGATCGGCGTCGAGTGGTGCTCGGCGACGTGGTAGGCGTAAAAGCCCGCCCGTTCGTAAGCCTCAATGAGCTTAAGGCGGGCTTCATAATATTCGTTTAGGGAGAGACTGTTTCGGTCTAGGTGGTCGAAAACACCGAACTCCATCTTGCCGGGTATATCGTGAAATAAGCGCAAAGCAAAGGCGCAACGAACAGAGATCTGAGCAGAAAGTCAATAAGCGCAAGTTCTTGTTATCGGCAAAGTTTCTCAGCGGCGCGGCGTCTTGCGAAAATGATCTTTCGTTAAAGACGTTTACTTCTTATAGAACGCTGCGATGAAGCCGCTCTGATCGATGCGCTTTACGAACGAGGGATCCACGAGCGGGTTGGGATCAGTCTGTTTCGCCTGCGGATATTGCAGTGACAGGATTTCCAGGCCGCCCCTGATCACATCGAGAGCGGGATAAGGCGGCTGCTCCAGTGAAAGTTGTCTGAAGATATCAGACTCCGTTCCAGCCGTGCGGGCCTGCCGCGTAGCGCAACGGTCTGTTATTGCGACAAGGTGTTCGGCGTGCTTTCTTGAAGGCTGTGACTGCTTGCAAATCCGCGCGGCTAGATATTCCGGTCGTGTTTGCCCAATACCTTCACCCCATCCGGTTTCGGATCCCTGCCGTTATTCAACTCTTGCTGGGTTGTCCAGCCGCAGGAAGAAACCGTGGCTGAACTCGCGCGCTACCTACGGTTTGTGATTCGCCTCTATCGCCGATTGGCAATCTATTTCAAGGAGGCATTCGCGCGCCAATCAAACGGCACGGCTAGAATCACTTCCGGGCTGAAGGCTGCGGGAATTCTGCTGGGAATCGGTATTGCACTTCTCTTCGGCTACACAGTGCTTCTCATACCGTTTACGCCGAGCATCAGAGAAATCCGTAAAGCACGAATCGATCAACCCGCCGTCCTGGTTTCGGCAGATGGAAAACGCCTCGCGACTTTAAAACCGATGAATCGGGAGTGGGTGCGCCTCAAGCAAGTGTCTCCGCATGTCATCGCGGCATTGTTGGCGACCGAAGATCATCGTTTTTATCATCACTTCGGCATCGATTTGCTGCGCACCGGGACTGGCATCGTGCACACGCTGTTGCGCGATCCGGAAGGAGGTTCCACATTAACGCAGCAACTCGCGCGCAATCTTTACCCGGAGATCGGGCGAAAGCGCACGATAACGCGCAAAATCAAGGAAACGATCACTGCGATAAAGATCGAATACGCCTACACCAAAGACGAGATCCTCGAAACTTATCTCAATACCATTCCTTTTTTGTACAATGCCTTCGGCATCGAAATGGCCGCGCGCACTTACTTCGACAAACCCGCGCAGAAACTGAACGTGCTCGAAAGCGCTACGCTGATCGCAATGCTCAAAGGAACCAGTTATTACAACCCGGTGCTTAATCCCCAGCGGGCTCTGGCGCGGCGCAACCTGGTACTGGCGCAAATGGTCAAGCGCGGAGCTTTGAGCGAGTCTGAATTCAACAAACTAACGGCGCGCCCGATCCAGCTGAATTTCGCGCGCCAGCCGGAAGCGATCGGACCTGCTCCTCACCTCGCAGAACAGATTCGTAAATGGCTGATCGATTGGGCGGACCGCAACGACCGAGATATTTACTCCGACGGATTGATCGTCTACACGACCATCGACTCCCGCTTGCAGGCGATTGCCAATCAAGTGGTAAATCTGCAAATGGAAGGGTTGCAGGCCGTGGCTGACGTGGAATGGGGGCAAAGCTCCGCGGGAGTATTGTCATCGAGCACCAGGGCGTATGCCGAAGCGCGCCGGCGCGTTCAGCCGTTTGCGTATTTCTGGAAAACCAAGGCCGCTTTGGTCGACGCCTTTATTCGTGAATCAACCGAGTACCGAAACGCAATCGAGGCGGGAAGCGCTCCCGAAACTGTCTTGCACGATTTGCGAAACAACCCAAAATTCATCGCCAGGCTGCGCAGAGACAAAACCCGGTTACAGGCCGGATTCGTGGCGATTGAGCCACTTACTGGTTACGTGAAAGCCTGGGTCGGTAGCCGCGATTTCACCACGGATCAATTTGATCACGTCATCCAAGCGCGACGTCAACCGGGTTCGACATTCAAACCGTTTATTTACGGTGCGGCGATGGAGCAGGGCATGTCACCGGACAAGCGGTTTATCGATCGAGCGGTAGAAATTTCGCTTCCTGACGGTACGATTTGGCGTCCTTCGGACTTGTCGCAACCCACCGGCGAACAGATGACCGCGCGTGAGGGACTGATACTCTCGAAAAATACCATCACCGTGCAGGTGATGCAGGAAGTCGGCCCGAAAAGAGCTGCGGACCTGGCGCGCCGAATGGGTGTGAACCAAAGCAAGCTCGATGAGGTTCCGTCGTTGGCTCTAGGCACAAGCCCGGTGACGCCGTTCGAAATGGTTTCAGCATACAGCACCCTGGCCGCGCGGGGCGAGTATCGTACGCCGATCTTCATCACGCGCATCACGGATAAGAACGGCAATGTGCTCGAGCGGTTTGAAAACCAAGGCAGGCGTGTGCTGTCGGATAGAATTGCCGGAAATTTAATCAACATGATGCGCGATGCAGTCGATCGCGGGACGGGGCAGGCAGTGCGCGCGCAATTCGGCGTCCGCGCCGACGTCGCCGGCAAGACTGGCACGACACAAAAAAATAGCGATGGCTGGTTTATCCTGATGCATCCACGGTTAGTTGCCGGAGCGTGGGTCGGTTTTAACGACTCTCGAGTTACCATGCGTAGCAATTACTGGGGCGAAGGCGGACACAACGCTATCTTGGTCGTCGGGGACTTCTTCCGGCATATTTTGGATGCGCAATTTATCGATCCCGGCGTTCAGTTTCCCTATGCGAGGCCCCGGGAATATTTTTGGGAGCCGTTGCTGGACCGTTTAAAAGACTGGTGGCTCGGTGAAAACGCCGGTCCGGCGCCGGTCCGGCCGTCGCGGCCTGCTGAACGGGATCTCTCCAGCGCGCCTGAGGCGCGAATAAGCGCAGCATCCTAGAGGATGGAAACGAGGCAAAAACTCGCACCAAACGCGCAGATTCGGTTGCCGACTTGTTGTCTGTCGCCCGAGAACGGGCGCAAATAGGCGCGCGGTTAGGGACGCCGGGAGCTTTCGCTGCCAGGCGTCCCCAACCGGCTGAGGTGAGTGAGATTAGCGGTTTTTCGAAGGCGTCTGATTGGGCTGATCAGTGTCCTTCCCCACCGTCGTATTGCTGGATTTCATGTTGTCGCGCGAAGATGAAGCGCTGGACGGGCTGCTCGAGCTACCGGATTGAACGCCGAGCTTGTCAGCAGTCTGCGCATCGAGGGTTCCAGTCGCGGGGAGATTGCTTGCGCTCTGAAACGATTTGATCGCCTCTTTGGTCTTCGCACCCATCACTCCATCGACGGCTCCAGGGTCATATCCTTTGTCCTTCAATGCTTGTTGGGC
>JBIOXP010000039.1:0-4222 GCA_044869705.1 Binatia bacterium
CACAACTCTCCGATGAATGAGAAAACAACAGACAAGTCCGGCGGTATAACCGGGATATTAGAGCCTGTGCTTATGGCCTTTCTCTTGCTCCTGTCTTTCTGTGACGCGCTCAAATTGCGAGCAATCCACGGGTAATAGCGGAGGAAAGAATGTTTACCGACAAAATTGAGCTAAAAGATTTTGATAAGATGGATCCGGAATACAAGGACCTTCTCTCACGGGTATTGACGATCCAGGCGGACTGTGAGATCGGCGGTCCGCACCTTTATGTTGAACGGATGCTGCCGGCGGCGCCGAGCAAACTCGATCAGCTGATCGTCGCGCGTACCGCCGCAGAAGAGATCGATCACTTCCGAAAAGTGATGCGGGTCGCCGGCGATATCGGTACTGACGTAAGTTTTGTGCTTAGCCAGCCTAATGAAAGGCGGTTCGTAGACGCGTTTCGCGGTCTAATCACGACCTGGGAGGATAACGCTGTTTTCGGGTTTTTGATCGATCGCGTCGGACGGTATCAGTTGGAGGAGTTCTATGATTGCAGCTATCTGCCACTCCAACGCATTTTGCCGGAGATCGTGACCGAGGAGCTGGGCCACATTGAGTACGGCTACAACAAGACGCTAGAGTTGCTCGCAAAGGCCGACGACGAAAAGGAGCGGGTACAAAATGCCATCGACAACTGGTATGTGAGAGCTCTCGATATGTTCGGCCGAAGTGGTTCGGCGAGAGCCCAGCGTTACCTGTATTGGGGTCTCAAACGACGCACAAACGAGCATGCCCGCTCGGACTACATCAAAGAGGTCAATCCGATCCTTGCCAAAATGGGGCTCAAAATTCCTGATCCGTTGAAGGGCCGTCGCTATTTTTAAGCGGCCGAGGAGGCTATATATGCCGCAAGCAGCACCGAATACCGAAAAGCTCGATGAGCATTTGCTCGAGATCGTACGGGCTCTGCATGGCGCGGTTAAACAGGGCATCTCGCATCTAGCCGACCCGAAAATGGTCGACCATGCGATACACGATTGTGAGGAAATCCTCGATGTGACTATGGCGGGCGACGTTAAGGCGTGGCTGACTGAAGCCGCGGCATAGGTTGATGATCGGTAACCTCGCCCTCGAGAGAGCAGCCTAAGATGAGTAATTCAAAATCATATTTTTATGAAACTGAAATCGAATGGAAAGGCGAAAGAGACTTAAAACTTTGCGCCGATAAGCGGCAGCCGATCGCCGCCGGCGCACCGCCGGAGTTTAAAGGCCGGGAAGAAAACTGGTCGCCCGAGCATTTATTCGTGGCTTCACTCAATTCCTGTTATGCGCTGACGTTGCTCGCGATCGCGGAGTTCTCGAAGATTCCACTGGTGAGTCTCTCGTGCAGCGCCAAGGGTAAGCTCGAAAAAGTCGAAGGGCAGAGTTATCAAATCAGCGAAATTATCGTAAAGCCGCGGCTTGTGATCGCCTCGGTCAATGATCTTTCCCGCATTCCGCGCATCCTAGAGAAAGCAAAAGAGAACTGCTTCGTTTCGAATTCGATCAAAAGCACAGTCAAAATCGAGCCCCAAATCTTTCACCAACAGACACCTGCCTCGCCTTGCCCATTGGGCTAAGCGCCGGCCGCTAGGCGATTAATGTGCTCAGCTTGGGTTGGAGAGCGCAGGCTGCGTTCACTTAATCGCCTACGAATAAAAATTGGTTTCATTGGTCTGAAGTGATCTTTTCTTGGCTGAGCCGGCAAAAAGAGATCTGCGCGCGCTCATTCCTGCAGCTTGCGATTCCCAATCACGATAAAAGCTCGTCAGAAATTTCGGCATGCATGCGAAGAGAATCGTTGAAGCGATTCGAAAACCCCATGAATACGGCACCTCCGTTTGCGGTACGGGCGTTGCGTTAGCGAGATTTCAGTAGCGGAGGTGTTTATGAATACAACGATGACAAAACCCGGACTGATCGTTTCCGGCGGCGCTGCGCGCATCGAAAAGGAAGCGAGGGCGTTGGGGAATTACTGGAAAGCGCTGATCCCGATTGCGGCGGGAGCGCTGCTCTTATTGCTGCCGGTGCCGGAAGGGCTCAAGCCCTATGCGTGGTATTACTTTGCGTTATTTGTCGCGGTGATCATCGCGCTAATTCTCGAGCCGATTCCGGCGGCAGCCGTGGGGTTGATCGGCGTAACGGCTGCGACCATCACTCCCTGGGTGGCCGCTAAACCCGCCGATTCGATCAAGTGGGCGCTCTCGGGATTTCAGGACGGCACGGTTTGGCTGATCTTCGTCGCGTTCATGTTCGCCTTGGGTTATGAGAAAACCGGCTTAGGCCGGCGCGTGGCTTTGAACTTGGTGAAGTCGTTGGGTAAGAGGACACTCGGACTCGGATATGCCGTCGCGCTGGCCGATCTCGCACTGGCGCCGTTTACGCCGTCCAATACCGCACGGAGCGGCGGAACGATTTTTCCGGTGATCAAAAATATTCCGCCGCTCTATGACTCGGAGCCGGGACCCACAGCCCGTAAAATTGGCGCCTATCTCATGTGGACGGCTTTTGCGACGACGTGCCTAACGAGCGCGATGTTTTTAACCGGCCTGGCGCCGAATCTGTTGGCGCTCTCACTGGTCAAGAGCACAGCCAAAATCAACATCAGCTGGACCGAATGGTTTATGGGGATTATGCCGGTCGGTGTGTTGCTCTTTATCTTCTTGCCGCTGATCGTTTACAAAATTTATCCGCCCGAGGTGAAGAGCAGTCCCGATGTGCCGATCTGGGCGGGTACCGAGCTCAACAAGATGGGCCGCATCAGCGTGAAAGAAATCGGTATGGCGCTCTTGGCTATGTTAGCGCTGGGGTTGTGGATTTTTGGCGGTGACCTCATCAATGCGACGACAGTTGCGATTCTGGTTCTGTGTCTGATGGTCATCTGCCGGATCGTCGAATGGGATGATGTGCTCGCAAACAAGCAGGCGTGGAACGTTCTGGTTTGGTTCGCCACCTTGGTGACCATGGCGGATGGTTTGAATCGAGTGGGGTTTCTCAAATGGTTCGCGACCGGAGCGGCGGGAGCTTTGGGCGGCTATTCCGTGATGACAATCGTGGTTGCCCTCACTGTAGTCTACTTCGTCGTGCATTACATGTTTGCGAGCCTGACCGCGCACACCACCGCGCTGCTACCGGTGCTTTTGACCGCAGCCATCGCGGTGCCGGACATGCCGGTCAAGCTGATCTCGCTTCTCTTCTGCTATACGCTCGGTTTGATGGGGATCATCTCTCCATACGCTACCGGACCGGGCCCAATTTACTACGGCAGCGGTTATGTGAGCCGAAAAGATTTTTGGACACTGGGATTCGTGTTCGGCGCGATCTATCTGGTGGCGCTGTTAGTGATCGGCGTGCCGTACCTTCGCTATATGTTAGGCTAGACTGGGCGAATCACCCGGTGGAAACGGAGCTCGTGCGTCACGCGAGCTCCGTTTTTTTTCTCGATATTACCCGATCCGCTCGTTTGTAGAAAGGTCGCGCGAACCTTCGCAGCCTTGCATCTCTAAGTCCTGTTTCTTGCCATTTTTGCGAAAAATGGATCGCGGCGTGCTCTACGAGTTGAACTTTCAATGGCACTACCGTTGCGTTGAAGCTGGTCGAGATCGTGGAGGCGCAAATGGAAAAAATTGAGCTGCAGAATGCGGGTACTCCAGGCGATGAAATAGCCGATGTCGCGCTGAATCTAGCGACTAGCCAGAATGCCGCGCCACAAAGCCTGCCTAGTTCGGATCGAGCATCATTTCCATCGATGGGGGCGATGCCGCGCTCCAGTTACGCTGTCATGGCGGTGGTCAACGAAGACGGTTATCTCGTTCCAGTCTGCACTGCGGCTGATTTGCTGCGTGTCTGCAAAATTATTTGGCAAGCGAGCGCAGACTAGTCATGAGCGATTTCCCTTTTCCCGGAATTCCCACCACCGCGGACGGTTCTGAAGTCGTCGTCTGGGTCGAAACGCATATCACTCAAGGCGCCTGTGCTTACCCGATTACGCCTTCGACCAACATGGGTGGCGGCTACCAAATGGCGGTCGCTAATCGGCAGAAAAATCTTTGGGGTGAGCCCCTGACCTTTTTGGAACTGGAGTCCGAGCACAGCTCGGCCAGCAAACGGAGTGGCCGCGCATGGAGAACGCGTTTTTCGGACGCACATCCGGCTCATGCTCGACTGGGAGACTCAGCGGATGCTCGATGCCGAGAACAAA
>JBIOXP010000040.1:0-4602 GCA_044869705.1 Binatia bacterium
AATGCGTAGACAATCCGGCCGGGATCCAGCATCTCAATCGTGCTGAAGACGTGGTGCAGGAGACACTGATCAGAGCGCTCCAGACGTGGCCCTATTACGGCATGCCAAAAAATCCGTCGGCCTGGATCACCCAGGTCGCAAAAAATCTCGCCCTCGATCTCATTCGGCGCGACAAGATCTTCCGCAACAAAGAAAATCAGATTTCACACCTAATGGAGCAGATCTCTGCCGACGCCGAAATCCTCGATTCGAAGGCAAGTCCAGATGGCATTACCGACGATCGTTTGCGCATGATGTTTGCTTGCTGCCATCCGCGGATGCCTCGGGAAATGCAGGTTGCGCTCGCGCTCAAGACGCTCTGCGGATTCAGTCCCGCGGAAATCGGCCGCGCGTTTCTCACATCGGAAGCAGCCATCGCCAAACGGCTTACTCGGGCCAAGCAAAGGATTCGCGAGGCGCGCATACAGTTCGAGATCCCCAGCGGAGAAGAATTGACCTGCCGCTTGGAGAGCGTACTGCAAACCCTGTATTTACTGTTCAACGAAGGATATAAAGCCTCGGGCGGCGAACAGTTGATTCGCGCCGAGCTTTGTCACGAAGCCATTCGTCTGAGCACGCTTTTGGCCGAGAATCCTGCGGGCAATCAGCCCCAAACGCACGCGCTGCTCGCGCTTATGCTCCTGAACGGGGCGCGCCTGCCCGCCCGTCTGGATAGCGCCGGCAACATCCTTCGACTTGAGGAACAAAATCGCACCTATTGGGATCAATCCATGATTGCGAGAGGTTTGTATCATCTCATGCAGTCCACGGCCGCCGATCAGGCGAGCGAATATCATCTGCAGGCAGCCATCGCCGCATGTCACTGCGCCGCGGAGGATTACCGCTCCACGGATTGGCGCCGCATTCTGTCGCTTTACGATCGGCTTGTCGAAATAGACGATTCACCTATTGTCTCTTTAAATCGAGCGGTTGCGGTTGCCAACGTGCACGGTGCGCGAGCCGGTCTTGAAGCAGTACAGGCGATCGGTGATCTGAAACAGCTCAACGGCTATCATCTACTCTATGCAGTCTTGGGCGAGTTCGAGGCGGATTTGAACCACCGCGAAACGGCGCTGCAGTATTTTCGCAAGGCGCTCGAACTGACCACGCTCAAGTCGGAACAGCTCTTCCTGACTAAAAGAATCCAGCAATTGGATGTAGCGAGTTAGCTGAACAGAGCCACCGCATCCAAACCTTTCCCCCGGTCGAGGGAAACGGCTCGAAGCCTCTATTCTACAATTCGGAACCGGGCGGATGTTCGGTCGAGAAGCGGTCTCTCACGTTGTTCGCGCTCACAAACTCGACTATTGTCAGTGCGATGCGCGAGCGAGGAATCTTGATTCATCTCTTCTCGGAGGCTGTGTCGCAATTGGCGATGGGCGATATTGGTCATCTCGAGCGGCAGCGAGAGATCTTGCGTTCTCAGTATGTGCGAAGAAAGATTTCTCGGGGTCGGCTCGAAAGGACAGACTACGATCAGCTGTCAAAACCGAAGGAGATCTCGATGTTGAACCAGATTCGAATCGGCATATTGCTGATAATAGCGTTGCAGCTTCTGCCATGTAACGTTGCGATGGCGGCGGAGCCGCGCGCTGCATGGCAAGTGGATTGGGAGAAAACGGTAAAGGCGGCGGAAGACGAAGGCGCGCTGGTGATATATATGACCCAGGCTTTCGAGCCGGTATTCCGAGAGAGCTTTCAGAAAAAATACCCCAAAATCAAAGTCGTCACCGCGACCGGCAGAGGCCCCGAGCTGAGCCAGCGGGTCATGAGCGAGCGTCGCGCGGAAAAGTTCGCGGTGGATCTTTATATCTCCGGGAATATCTCGCCGTTGACAGTCTTTCATCGAGCAAAAATTCTGGAGCCGATCAAGCCGTTGTTGGTGTTACCGGAGGTCGTCGACCCGTCCGGCTGGTATGAGGGCAAACACCATTACGACGATCCGGAAAACCGCTACATCTTCGTTTTCGAGGGAACGCCGCGGAGCGGCGAAATCACTTTCAACACCAAGTTGGTCAATCCAGCGGAGATCAAATCGTACTGGGATCTGCTCAGCCCGAAATGGAAGGGCAAAATCGTCTCTGTGGATCCGCTGGTCTCTGGACCAATAAGCGCCGCGCAGATATTTTTTTATCGACAGCCGGATCTCGGTGCGGAATTCATCCGAAAGCTGCATGCCGAAACCGATATTGCCATCGTCCGCTCCAACGAACAGATGCTCGACTGGCTGAGCTCAGGAAAGTATGCGTTCGGTATCGGCGCACGCGATGTAGATACGGCGATGATGCAAGGGCTGCCGCTTGCGCAGTTTTTACCAGGTTCGCTCAAAGAAGGATCTTCAGTGACCGCCTACAACGGCACCTTGAGCTATTTCAATCGTGCTCCTCATGCCGCCGCGGCGAAAGTCGCGATCAACTGGCTTTTGTCGCGCGAGGGTCAAACGGCATGGCTCGACGCCAATCAGAAAACCGGTGGGCTTTACGATTCATTGAGAGAGGATATCTCCAAAGAAAAAGTCAATGAAAGGGCGCGCCGCGTGAAAGGTGGCAAGTTCCTCTGGTTGAATCCAGCCTGGATCGAAGATCTCGATACGATCCGCGGCATCATCAAATCCGCACTCGCGAGCGCGGCCAAAGGAAAGTGATGCCCAGCAACCGCTGGATCGGCAAGGGTTTCGGGAGGCAGCCAACAAACCGGAGATCATATCAGTCGATGATGCTGCGACGAAACAAATTCCCGAAAAGCGTCGCGCTATCTTTACGCGCAAATTCTGTTATAGTGTCAGCGATGTAAAGGTTGGCATCCCGAAGTCCAATTAGCACATGCTCGGTCCAATATGACCGAGTCTCTTGGAGGCGGTCCCCATGGGCACCGCCTCTTTGCGTTTTTACCCAACAAATTGACCACTACCCAGGAGGTTTTTACTGTGGTGCGCTATACGAATCAGTCAGAAGGGGATCGGATTGCCTTTATCGGTAATTACCTGCCGCGGCAATGCGGCATTGCGACGTTCACTACGGATCTATGTGAAGCTATTGCCACCGAATTCTCCGACAGAACATGCATCGCGGTACCCGTCAACGACATTGAGAGCGGCTACGCCTATCCGCCGCGCGTGCGCTTCGAATTGATCGAGAAAGACATCAATTCTTATCTCCGAGCTGCCGACTTCTTGCACACCAACAACGTCGATCTGGTCTGCTTACAACACGAGTACGGGATTTTCGGTGGTCGCGCGGGAAGTCATATTCTCGCTCTATTGCGTGAGTTGCGCATGCCCATAGTCACGACCTTGCATACCATCTTGGAAAAGCCCGACCCGGACCAACGGCGCGTGCTCCAAGAAGTCGCCGCGGAGTCGGATCGGTTGGTCGTGATGAGTGAGCGCGGCGCGCAATTTCTGCGCGAGATTTATCACGTCGAGTCGAACAAGATCGATATCATTCCCCATGGCATTCCCGATGTGCCGTTTGTGGATCCGAGTTTTCACAAAGACCTGTTTGGAGTCGAGGGCAAGATCGTTCTACTCAGTTTCGGACTGCTGTCCGCAAACAAGGGATATGAAAATGTCATCGCTGCGCTGCCGGCTATTTTGGCTCGATATCCAAACGTCGTATACATCATTCTCGGCGCGACCCATCCGCACGTTTTGCGTCACGAAGGCGAAACCTATCGACTGTCTTTACAATGGCTCGCCCAAGAGAAAGGAGTCGAGAACCAGCTCATCTTCTATAACCGATTCGTCGAGTTGGAGGAGCTCGTCAACTTCATCAGCGCGGCGGACATTTACATCACACCGTACCTGAATGCGGCGCAGATCGTCTCAGGCACCTTGGCGTACACGCTTGGCGCGGGCAAGGCGGTGCTTTCGACGCCCTATTGGTACGCTGAAGAGATGCTGGCCGACGAACGCGGAGCCCTGGTGCCTTTCCGCAATCCGACAGCATTAGCAGAGCAAGTCATCGATCTTTTAGACAATGAAGCGAAACGCCACGCGATGCGCAAACGCGCCTATCTTCATGGCAGGACGATGATCTGGCCGCAAGTGGCGCGACGCTACATGAAAACTTTTGAGCGTGCGCGCGCCGAACGGCGGCACTTTACGCCGCCCGGCCCAGTCGTCAGGGCACTCGACGAATATCAGGGCGACTTGCCGCCCCTGAAGCTGGATCACTTGCGCCATATGGCAGACGACACCGGCATGCTGCAGCACGCTATTTTCACGGTTCCCAACTATCACGAGGGATACTGTACCGATGACAATGCGCGCGCGCTGATGGTGAGCACTCTGCTCGAAGAAATCGGCAACGAAGAAGCATTGGAACTGGCCTCGCGCTACCTCGCCTTCGTTTGGTATGCGTTCAACGCCGAGACCGGTCGCTTTCGCAATTTTATGGACTATCAGCGGCGTTGGCGGGAACAAGGCGGTTCTGACGATAGTTATGGCCGGGCCCTTTGCGCCCTTGGCACGGTCTTGGGCCGTTCCAACACGCCCGCGCTTCACAGCATGGCTGGCTGGTTGTTCGAACAGGCGTTGCCGGCAATTGTGGACACCACCAGCCC